>JACDDF010000010.1 GCA_013817135.1 Nitrospirales bacterium | reverse complement strand
GGGTCAGCTGAAAAGTTTGGAAAGGGGATGTCTTTAGAATTCATGTGACCTCAATGGTATCTTGCCGATTGTGTTCTCTGGTTCATTCAGGACTTCACGAGTCGGGATAATAACTGATCCACGGAGGTAATGTCCTTAAACAATTCTTGCGTGAGCTGTTGGGTGCCTCGATAAGGATCCATCAGTGGAATACGTTTAATAGTAGAATTTCCCGAATGAAGGAGGACGGACGTCCAACTCATGCCGTACACCTGGTCTGGCAGGTGTTTTAAGCATTGACCCCGAAAAAAAGCCCGTGTGAAAGCCGGTGCAGTCTGGCGAGCCCGTTCGACTTCCTGATCGAGAGTCAGACGTTCTATTTGGCCTGTTCGCTCCAAGGTATAGTACAGCCCTTTGGTTGGTCGTACGTCGTGATACTGTAAGTCCATCATAGCCACTCTGGGATCTTTCCAGGAGCACTGTTTGCGATCCATGTAGGATTGAATTAACTCGTGTTTGGCGACCCAATCTACTTCTCGCCGAAGCTCAAAGGGATCACGCTCCAAGGTATCCAGGGTGGATTCCCAGCGGACAAGCACCTCTTTGGTAATTGGGGAGACCTCTCTGGTTCGGTAGAAGTCATGGGCTGATTGCAGAAAGGCCCGCTGAATAGCGATGGCGGTGGTGTGTTGCCCATTGTTCGTAGGAAGCGAGGCTTTCACAGTCAGATCTCGTGATACCGCCTTGATGGACTTGACGGGAGCGGTCAATTCAATATGAGGGAGGGATCCTCGTTGTTCCAGCATTTCCATGATAATGGCCGTGGTGCCGACTTTTAGGAAGGTGGACACTTCGGACATATTGGCATCACCCACGATGACGTGAAGGCGTCGGTAGTCGGCTTGATGGGCATGGGGTTCATCACGGGTATTTATGATAGGACGGTTGACCATCGTATTGAGATCAAGCAGACATTCAAAAAAATCTGCCCGCTGTGAGATTTGATAGGAAATCGGATCTGTACCATTTTCTGATCCGACTTTCCCTGCGCCACAAAAGATGGGGCGCGAAACAAAGAAGGGGAGTAGCACGTTGGCTACCTGCTCGAATGGAATCCGGCGGGACAAAATATAATTTTCGTGGTATCCGAAACTGTTGCCTTTCCCGTCAGAGTTGTTGCGGTAGACCAGAAAATTTTCATCTCCCATACTCGCGTTCAGGCGGGCCAAGCATTCTGCCACAATGTGGTCCCCGGCACGTTCATAGGCCACCACCTCCCGGGGATTGCTGCATTCGGGGGTGGAATATTCCGGGTGAGCCCCATCGACGTAGAGGCGACCGGCATTCGGCAATACTTTATTGAGTTGACGATTATAGGTCGTGCTTGGTCGTTCGGGTTCGCCTTCGACCGGAAAGCCTCGAGCATCCAGGAAGGGATTTTCGCTCTCGTAATCCCATAGAGCGGTGGGAGCGGGGAGATGGGGACAGTGACTGATTAACCGAAGGGAATTCGCTACGGGATCAGGGTGGCCTGTGGAGCGAGAAATAATTCCGAATTCAGTTTCCGTTCCAAGAATTCGCAGCAAGGAGGCCTCATGGAGAGCAGCTAGGGATGATTAAAAGTAATGCCCAACGCTGATGGTTTCAATTTCTCGAGGCTCTGAATCCTCATCGGTGGTTAAGGTGCGTACATGAACGATTTTTTCGCCTTTTTTGCCTGCTATTTTTGCCCAATCATCTGGGTGCGTGGTGTTTGGTAAATCTTCCTGTTCCTTGAATTCTTCCCGAATGCCCCGCAGGAAATCTTCGGACTTGAGGCCTTTGGCTTCTCCGGAAATCGCCCGTTTGATAGCCAGTTTTTTCGCACGGGAGACCACACTTTCGATCAACGCGCCACTGGCAAAATCTTTGAAGTACACCGTTTCTTTTTCCCCATTGGCATAGGTGACTTCTAGAAATTGATTTTCTTCCGTCAAGGCATACATGGCCTCGACGGTTGTCTCGATCAGGTGATGGATAAACGTCGCTCGATCTGAGCCATGTTGGGTCAATTCAGATTCCGCCAGGGGTAAGTCTGAGGTAAGATATTTCCCGAGGATATCCTTTGCGCTCTGTTTGTCAGGTCTGGGAATCTTAATTTTTATATCCAAACGTCCCGGTCTCAACACCGCTGGGTCAATGAGGTCTTGCCGGTTACTGGCACCGATGACGATGACGTCTCGAAGGCTTTCTACTCCATCAATTTCGGATAAGAATTGGGGAACGATGGTAGATTCCATGTCCGAAGAAATCCCTGTCCCTCTTGTTCGGAATAACGCGTCCATCTCATCAAAAAAGACGATGACCGGATTGCCGTGTGACGCCTTCTCTTTCGCTTTCGCAAACACTTCTCGAATTTGACGTTCGGATTCACCGACATATTTGTTCAATAACTCCGGTCCCTTGATGTGGAGGAAGTAACTGCGAACGTCTTTGCCTTTGAGGTGACCGAGTTTTTTCGCGATGGAGTTTGCGACAGCTTTGGCAATCAAGGTTTTTCCACACCCGGGAGGTCCATACAAAAGAAGACCTTTTGGGGGTGATAAGCGGTGTTCAGCAAATAGCTCAGGGTACAGAAAGGGCAATTCAACGGCGTCTTTCACCTGCTCCAGTTCTTTGGTTAAACCACCGATTTGGTCATACTGAATATCCGGAACTTCCTCGATGACGAGTTCCTCCATTTCACCTTTGGGAAGTTTTTCGATGAGGTATCCGGATCGTGGTTCAAAGAGGAGGTGGTCGCCGACACTCAAGCTCTGGTGTTTCAGCGAATCAGAGATTTCAACCACTCGCTCGTCGTCTAGGCGAAGGCTGACGACTGCTCGCCCATCGTCCAGGAGGTGTTTAAGATGGGCGATTTCGCCCTGCGGATCATACCCGCGCGCTTCAATCACGTTCAGGCCTTCGTTCAAAATGACCTCTTGGCCTTTTTTAAGTGATTCTGCCGGGATAGATGGATGAAGGTTGACTCGTAGCTTTCTGCCGCCAAGAGAGACATTCACGGTCCCGTCGGCATTGGTGTTATAGAAGAATGCAAAAGTTGATGGAGGCGCAGTGAGTTTGTCGACCTCTTTTCGAAGCGCTTCGATTTGAGCTTTGGCTTCGTGCAGAGTAGAAACCAACTGTTCGTTTTTCTGCTGAGAAAGGTGCAGCTTCTGTCGAGATTCATGCAGTTGCCGCATTTCGAGTTCCATGGACTCAATCTCGGTTCGTAACTTTTCAATTTCACGGATATGGTCGTCTGTTTTTCGGATTCCCATAGTTAGATCCTACCTGATTCGAGGTTTCAACGAAACCGAAGGGCACATGTTGCTGAGAAGAACCCTGCCTTATCTGAACGATGGGGTAAGAAGACATCCGCACCATCCTTCTCTGTGAAGATCTTATCACCCAAAAAATTTTTGGGTCAACCGAACACGGGCGTTGTGACTGCCTAAAATAAGTTGACAATTCAGGACAATCGTGCAAGCAGCTCCCCGGTGATGTCTGGAATTGAGGGCGATTGAAGAATGGAAGAAATGACGGCGACTCCGTAAGCGCCTGAGGATAAGACCTCAGGAATTCCGATCGGGGTGATACCTCCGATGGCATAGATGGGTAAGTGGATGGTTCGGCTGGTTTCCTGAAGAATCTGGATTCCTAAGGGTGGCCCATATGCTCGCTTTGAAGGCGTATCAAAAATGGGACCAAGCACGATGAAGTCGGCCCCTTCCGCTTCTGCCACTCGGGCTTCCTCCACGGAATGCGTCGAGACGCCGATGAGGTGTCCGGTTCCTAACAGTCGACGAGCAACGGAAACGGGAAGACTATTTGTCCGAAGATGTACGCCGTCTGCTCCCATGGCAAGGACCAGGTCGATACGATCATTCAATAAGACGATTCCATGTTGGTGTTTGATGAGAGGGAAGAGTTGCTGACAGAGGGAAGTCAGATCTCGAGTCTTAAGATCTTTTTCACGGATTTGCACCATCCGGACCCCGCCGTCTACCGCTTCGGTTATCACGGAGGAGAGGGGACGATTGAGGGTTTGATGCCGATCGGTCAGAAGGTAGAGTTTGGGAAGAACGCGCGAGGACATTCCTAATTATGGGTTACAACATTCCCTCGATAGGGCTGCTGGCAGTCGCATATAACTTCCTGGGAATTCTTCCAGCCTTGTAAGCCAATCGCCCGGCGTCAACGGCATACCGCATGGCCGTGGCCATCATCAACGGATCTTTGGCCCCGGCAATAGCCGTGTTCATTAACACGGCATCGGCTCCGTATTCCATGGCTAGGGCTGCGTCAGAAGCGGTTCCAACTCCGGCGTCAACGATGACCGGTACATTGACCGTTTCCATAATGATTTTGAGATTATACGGATTGCGAATACCTAGCCCGGAACCGATCGGTGCGGCGAGTGGCATCACGGCAGGACATCCAATATCGGCTAACTTTTTGGCGACAATGGGGTCGTCATTGGTATACGGCAATACCACAAAGCCTTCGGCGATCAAAATTTTTGCGGCTTCAATGAGTCCTGCCGTATCAGGAAATAGCGTACGTTCATCTCCAATCACCTCTAATTTCACTAAATCTGAAACTCCCGCAGCACGGGCCAGTCGTGAATAACGAACGGCATCTTCAACGGTATAACATCCTGCCGTGTTGGGTAAAATGGTATATTTTTTCGGATCAAGGTAGTCGAGTAAATTTTCTGATTTATTATCGGTAATGTTGACGCGGCGAACGGCAACCGTCACCACATCAGCCCCGGAAGCTTCAATTGCTTTTCGGGTTTCCTCAAAGTTTTGATATTTTCCTGTTCCGACCCAGAGCCGAGAGCGGAATGTTCGACCAGCAATGATTAACGGATCCTGATTCATCTCTTCCCTTTCAATCGCCTCATGTGGGACAGCCGCCTCCAATAAAGCTTAAAATTTCAACCTTGTCCCCATCGTGGAGATTCCAGGTGAGAAAATCTCCACGGTCTAATATTTTGAGGTTGATTTCTACTGCGACTTGTTCGGAACGGAGTTGAAGCGTTGCTAGAAGTTGTGCGACCGTCAAAGGTTCATCGGCCTCGCGTTGCTCTCCATTCACGACTATTTTCATGCGTATAGATAAGAACGCAATGTCCAGTGTATTCCGGCCATACAGGGATCCATCCTACGGGACTTGAGAAATTCTTGTCAATAAAATGACCGAGAGTGAAGAAGGTAGGAAGCGGTTCTTGTGAGCCAACGAAGGCTTATCTATATGACCTGGTTTTATAGACCACATCTGACATAAAATGGGACCCATATACATTGGATATAGGATTGGCGAAGAGATAGCGTGGTACTACTGAGACGATCGTCTATGGAGAAAAACATCAACCAGGATCTCATGGCTTTGTTCCTGTCGATGGCAGGTTTGTTGGCGTCGAGAGGTGAAAATCCCTACAAGGTCAAAGCCTATCGCCGGGCTGCTGATTCGCTGAAGAGTCTCCAAGAGGAGGTGACCGAGTTGGCAAATCGTGGCGAACTCCAAACCATTCCTGGTATTGGCAAGGAATTATCCATTAAAATCCAGGAATTTCTCTCCACGGGGCGTATCCGTGCATATGAAGAATTAAAAACTCCTCTTCCTGATTCAGTCCCGGATTGGGTCAATCTGCCGGGGTTTTCGGAACCGATTGTCCACGATCTGGTTTTTCGATTGGGCATCACAACCTGGGAAGATCTGGAAGCCTTGGCTCAATCGCATTTACTGCAAACCCTTCCAGGTCTAGGAACTCGTGGTGAGGAAATCTTGTCTGCGATTCAGAACAAACGAGTTCTCTGTCAGGAGTCATAACCAGGGAAAGTAAGAGGAAGAAGCTTCTCCCATGGTTCCCGACGCACGCAATTCGCCTCACCAAGGAACATGAAAAGGATATGGAAACATATCAGACATTCACCTCAGAAGGATGGTTAAGTAATGGCAATTTCGGCGTTTGTTTTGATTGACACGACAGGGACCCACACCAAGAGTGCGTATAAAACACTTACACGCATTCAAGGTGTGAAATCTGTCTATCCGGTGACAGGTCCGTTTGATTTAATTGCCCATGTGGAAGCCGAAACGTTAGAGGAGCTGAACGACCTCATCATGGTTCGTCTTCGAGGTATTGATGGCGTCATTAAAACAAATACGGCAATTGTCCTCGACTTCTAATTTCTTCAACATCTTTTGACCGCCGCATTATGCGGCCGGTTTTAACTGCTTGAAAACTTTCCATGATTTCAACATTTCTACAGCCTTAAGTAACTGAAGGTCATCTGGAGGTATGGGCTGGGCCTGGTCCTTGTCCTGTGGAGCCGAGGGGGCTGGAGGTTTGGTCGGAGAGGGTGCAGGGGAATCCACAGCGCTCTCGTCTTTTTTCCCTTCGGAGGATTCTTGTTTCGCCAACTGAGCGGGTTTCGGATCAATCACAATGTCGGGTTGCACCCCGATAGAATGAATCGACTTGCCATTTGGCGTAAAGTATTTCGCCGTGGTAAGCCGAAGGCCTGATCCATCGGAGAGCGGGAGAATGGTTTGCACGGACCCCTTCCCAAAAGTTGTGGTGCCAATAACTACGGCTTTACCCCAATCCTGCATGGCTGCCGCTACGATTTCTGATGCGCTGGCAGAACCGTGGTTGACCAACACAATCATAGGATATTGATAATTCTTACTACCTGCCCGTGCGCGGTATTCATCCTTCTTGCCGTTGCGTCCTTGTATTGAGACGACGAGGCGGCCGGATTCTAGGAATTGTTCGGAGACTCCCACAGCAGCGGTTAACAGACCACCGGGATTATTTCGGAGATCGAGAATCAAGCCCTGAATGTTTTTGGAAACGAGTTTTTCCAATTCCGTGGAGAGATCGTCGACGGTCGCTTCTTGAAATTGGCTCAATCGAACGTATCCAACGTTGCCTTCCAGCAGCTTGGAGCGAACGCTTTGAATTTTAATGATATCGCGTTTGAGGTTGAAGATCAGTGGTTTTTCCAGTCCCTCACGTTCAATGGCCAATTCCACAGATGTGCCTCGTACTCCTCGCATGTGTTGAACGGCTTCCATGAGTGTGAGATCTTTTGTCGGCTTGTCGTCAACTTTGATGATGGTGTCGCCGGGTTGGATGCCGGCTTCAAATGCCGGCGTATCCTCAATGGGAGAGATCACGGTCAGGCGATTGTTTTTTACGCCGATTTGGATGCCAAGTCCTCCAAACTCTCCCTTCGTTTCAACCTGCATCTCTTTGAACATATCCGGAGTCATAAAAGACGAATGTGGATCCAGTCCGGCCAGCATGCCTCGGAGGGCACCCTGGACAAGGTCTTTGGTTTGGGTTTCTTCCACATAATGCTTTTTGACTTGCGAAAGCACTTCAGCGAAGACTTGCAATTCCTCGTAGGGTTCGCTGGCATATCCCGCCCGGTCTCCTCCTTTTCCGATTACAATCCCCACCAAAAGGATGGCGGTTAAGGTCAAACCAGAAATCACTACCGTCGACAGTCGTTCATGTGACATGAGGCGTTCCTTCTTCCAGTTGTTCAATTAAGGCTGTTTTACCAGCCATTTCAGGGGATCGATAGGGGTGGTGCCTTTACGTAATTCAAAATACAGGGTGTCTTCTTGGGTAACGCCTGTTTCGCCTGTTTCACCAATGACTTGCCCGTTTTTGACGGAGTGGCCTTCAGCCACTAAAAGTTTTGAGGCATGGGCGTAGAGAGAATAAAAGCCATTGGTATGGTCGACGATAACGACCAAGCCGTATCCCTTGAGCCAGTCGGCATAGACGACGTTTCCCGATGAAACTGCGCGAATCGGACTTCCTTTCAGCACGCTGATTTCTATGCCCTTTTTTGTCACAAATGTATCAAAAGTGGGATGTTTTTGCCGACCAAAATTCGAAACCACTTTTCCTTCAACCGGCCAGAGGAGAGATCCAAGGGATGGGAGAGCTCCAGGTGGTTGGCGCATCCGGGATTGAGCCAATTTGAAACGTTGGTCCAATTCTTTGAGAAGGCTATCCACCTGTTCAGCTGATCGTTGAAGGTCTTCAACCATCCGTTGATGTGCGTCCTTATCTTTGGAGAGACTAACCAAGACGGAGCGTTTTTGACGTTTGAGCCCTGAGACTTTTTTGATGGTCTGTTGTGTTTCTCCCTGGAAGCGAAGGAAATCCTCGCGGGCTGCGGTCTGTTGCTCCTTGAGCTGTTGGAGATTTAAGAGGTCTTCCTGAAATTGTCGGACAAGTTGATGCTCTCGTTGGGCAACCCAGGAAAGATAATCCATCCGGTGTGAGGCCTCGGTAAAGGATTCAGCTGCGAAGAGCATTTTTAAATATCCGGTGCGTCCCTCCACATATAATAACCGAAGTCTGGCGGAAATGGAGGATTGCCGGGTTTGAACGTCTTGCTCTACTTCGGCAATCTTCGTACTCAGGTTTCCCAACTCCTGGTCTGTCACCTTAATCTGTTCATTGATGCGATTGCGTTCTTTCTTTTGGTCGTAGAGCTGTCGGTCCAATTTATCAATCGTTTTTAAGACCGAACCGTGTTTTTTCTCGATCCGCTTTGTTTCTTTTTGTGTTTCGGCAATTTCCTGATTGAGCTTCTCCAACCGCAGGCGTTCCTGGCTGATTTCATTTTTGATGGTTGATGGGTCAGCGCCCCAACCGGCTTGGACCAAGAGAAGGAGCAGTCCGATTGCGAGCACTCCTGTGTGGGAAAATAGTTTAAACCGCGTCATAGGCGAAACCGCAACGATCCATAGATGGTGGTCAGTGTTCCCAGGCACCCCAATAGAATGCCTCCTGCTATCAAAATAAGGGAAAGGGGAAGAGGGAAAAACTCCAATGCAGAGGAAAATCCCCCAAACACGCTCAATCCCTGGGTTTTATGCGTGAAAAGTTCAAACCCGCCACGTAAGAATCCTAAGGCAATACCGGCTCCGGCAGCTCCTAAGATGGCTCCTTCGATGAGATACGGAATGCTAATAAAGAGACTCGTCGCCCCGATTAACCGCAAAATTTCAATTTCCTGCTGTCTGGTATGAAATGCCAGTTGCACGGTAATCGCAATGATGGTGACGGACGCTAAGGCCAAGATGCTCCCAACCACTAATGCGCCGAACTCCATATAGGTGATGATGAGCGTCAGGCGCTCGATCCAATCCCGATTATACCGAACGCGATCGATATCGGGATGATGTTGGAGCCGATTGACCAGATTGGCAATCAGGTCTGTGGTTGGGGTCTTGGCGGCCATGGTCAATATCAATGATGCGGGAAACGGGCTCTCGCCAAGACCTTCCAAGAGATAGACTTCCTCGGGAAATTGTTCTTTGAATTCGGTTAACGCGTCTTGCTTTGAAATAAAGGTGAGGGAGTCCACCGCGGGATCCGTTTTGAGGCCCTGTTGTAAATCGTGAAGCTTGCCGGATTCAATGTCATTCTTGGGATATACAATGATTTGAATGGTGTGTTGAACCTGTCCCAACAGATTATGCACGTTATGATAAAGGAGCAGAAAGATGCCAAAGCTGATCAGGGTAAACGCCGTGGTAAGAATACCAATCAGCGTACTGGTCCGATGCGTGCGGAGGCTGGTATAGGCTTCACGAATAAAATACCAAAGCCGTTTCACCTATAGACTCCTTGATCGGACACGAGATGTCCGCAATCCAGCCGGAGAATTCTCCCATTTAATTGTTCGACAACTTGTCGATTGTGCGTGGCCATCATGACGGTTGTTCCACGGGTATTGATGGCTTTAAATAATGACGCAATTTCGGTGGTCAGTTGGGGGTCTAAATTTCCCGTCGGTTCGTCCGCCAAAAGAATGATGGGACTGTTCACGATCGCGCGGGCGATACACACGCGTTGTTGCTCTCCGGCAGAGAGTACAGAGGCAATGGTGCTGAGTTTATGATCCATGCCAACCGCACGAAGGGCTTCCAGGACCTTTCGTCGCGATTCGAAGGATGACAGGCCACGAATAATGAGTGGGAGAGCCACATTTTCGGAGACCGTCCGCTGTGGGAGTAGCTTGAAATCCTGAAGAACATACCCCATGGTTCGTCGATGATAGGGGACATCGGATCCTCCGAGCCTGGCGATGTTGCGATTTTGGACGAGGATTTGGCCTTCATCAGGGTGTTCTGCTCCAAAAATAAGCTTGAGTAAGGTGGTTTTGCCGGCTCCGCTTGGCCCGGTGAGTAACACACATTCGCCTTTTTCGATTCGCAGAGAAATATCTGAGAGCGCAAGGCAGCCATCGTAGTATTTGGTGACGTGGAATAATTGAATCATGCTATCTCAATGCCTGGGCCTACACATGGCTGATTATCTAGATAAAACCGGACCCTGGTTCTTTGGTGTTACGTGAAAATGAAGAGCTGTCGACCGTTCACCTTCAGAAATTGGACCTCGTGCGGAGGCCAATCTCTTTAATTTACCATTGCCAGTCGGAGCTGGAAACCTCAAAAGCCTGTTCCAGGTGAGTTAATTTCGGAGAACCCTGGTTGGCTCCTGTAATCAGGATAACATCAAACCGGCAAACTTGGTTGCTGAGGCCATGTTGAGAAAGGTAATACGACGCCAATTTAATGATTTGGTGTTTTTTGCGCGTATCAATGGCATAGGGTGCGCCCCCGAATTGATCGGTGCGTCGTCCCTTCACCTCAATAAACACGAGTGTGTCATGGTGTTGGGCAATGAGATCCAATTCTCCACTACCGACTCGCAGATTTCGCTCAAGAATCCGGTACCCTTTTTTTCGAAGCCATTCCTCTGCTAATTCCTCCGCTGATCGCCCAAACTGCTGAGAAGGCGTGGTCATGCGAGCGAGGGCACATTCAGACAGGCTTGGACAGGCCGGAAGCTTCGTCGATGTCCAGGACAAGGGCCGAACTGATGTAATCGTCTGAGGTGTTCCTGGGTGGGATACCCTTTGTGAAGGTGAAATTGATACTGAGGAAAGCGTTCGTGGTAGGTGGTCATCATGCGATCTCTGGATACTTTGGCCAGGATTGATGCAGCGGCAATCGATCGGGAAAGCTGGTCGCCCTTGATAACCGGTCGTTGAGGGACAGAAACAGTAGGGAGGTGGAGGGCATCAAGGAGGAGATAATCAGGTGTAATGGCCAAGCGGGTAAGAGCCCGGCAACCGGCCAATCGTGTGGCGCCCAGGATGTTCAGTTCGTCAATCTCCTGCTCTGATGCCAGTCCAATGGCCCAGGCGATGGCCCTGGTGGTAATGGCCTCGTATAAGACCTGACGTTGATGTTCAGACAGGAGCTTGGAGTCGTCGAGAAGGACCGGTGACCAACGACGGGGAAGGATCACTATTGCGGCGACCACCGGCCCGGCCAAAGGACCGCGGCCAGCCTCATCCAGTCCTGCAATACGCCGGTATCCACGGGCTCTGGCCGCTTGTTCAAAAAAGTCTGTCGGACCCGCACCCATCAATGAGAGAGAGTCGGTTGGCAATGAAAGGTGAGCCCTTTCTCCTGCGTTATTCCGATACTTCCGTGGGTGCTGATTCACCGGACTCCGGGACATCCACTGCCACCGCAGCATTTTTCACGGTTTTTGGTGTACGCGAAAATTCCCGTTCTGAAACTTTGGCGGCTTTGCCTTTTTTGTCTCGAAGGTAATACAGCTTCGCCCGCCGCACTTGACCTTTTCTTATGACTTCGATGCCGGCCAGATTGGGAGAGTGAAGTGGGAAAATTCGCTCGACACCAACTCCAAAGGAAATCTTACGAACGGTAAAATTCTCACATACTTTACGGCCTTTGCGAGCGATCACGAGTCCTTCAAACACCTGAATGCGTTCTTTGGCCTCTTCCTTCTTTTTCCCGTATTGTCGTTCTTCGACGACGCGGACCTTGACTCTGACCGTGTCACCTATTTCAAAAAACGGCACGGTTCCGTGTGCCAACGATTGTTCTAAACGCTCCAACAGATTCATGAGAGTCTCCCTCCTTCAAGGTCTCGTCGTACGACTGGACGTCGAGGTATAGTTGTGTTCAATTTCTTCCAATAACTGACGATCTTCACTACTCCAGATATGATGATCTAATAAGTCTGGCCGTTTGAGCAGCGTCTGACGTAAAGATTCCTTCCGGCGCCAGCGGCGGACCGCTTCATGGTTGCCGGACATTAAAATGTCGGGAACCGACATCCCTCGAATTTCAACAGGTTTGGTGAAATGAGGAAAATCCAGTAAGGATTCCACAAAGGACTCTTTTTGAGCGGAATGTGGATCACCTAGGACTCCAGGGATGAGACGCATGGCCGCATCAATCATCACGAGGGCAGGCAATTCACCACCTGTCAGCACATAATCTCCGAGAGAAATTTCTTCAACCCGCAAATGTGTCCGGACCCTCTCGTCGATTCCTTCATAATGGCCGCAAATAAATAGCAAGGGGCGAGTATCCTGGCTGAGATCATGCGCGAGGCCATGAGAAAATCTGATGCCTTGTGGGGAAGGGATGATGATGCGTATGTCATCCAGGTCCTGTGTTATCCGGTCAATGGCTTGAAAAATCGGTTCGGCCTTCATCACCATCCCGCCGCCGCCGCCATAGGGCGTATCATCGGCGGTCCGATGCGGATTATCCGTATAGTCTCGAAGGTTGTGGACGTTGAGCGTGAGCAATCCTTTATCCTGGGCGCGTTTCATAATGCTCTGTGAGCTCACAGAGTGAATCAACTCCGGAAACAACGTCAAAACGTCACAACGCATACGTGGCATCCCACCATTCACGTGAGCTTAACCGCAAAACCTTATGGGGGAGGTCTACCATGGCAATAGTTCGCCGACTGGCAGGGACCAGAATTTCGCGATCCTCATTTCGAATCACAAACACATGATGTTGGGGATATTCCAACACTTCTTCTAATGTTCCTAAGGGTTGTCCTTCTGCATCCTCAACCCTGAGACCGATTAATTCAAACTGATAAAACGTATCCGTGTCCCTGGGGAGGTTGTGTTTTTCCGGAACCTTGATCCAGGCCCCTCGGTACAGAGCAGCGGTTTCCGGTGTCGAAAACGCTGAAAGTCCTAAAATCACCCCCTGGTTGATTTGCCGAACCGAGGTCACCAGGGTTTCCATGGTCCTCCCATCTGGGAGGTCCAGTGTCACCGTCTCTAATCCTTCAAACCGCCCAGGAACATCCGACAGCGATTCAATACGCACTTCCCCACGGACGCCGAACGGCTTAAGAATTCGGCCAATGGTCACCATGGAAGACGGTGATGGCTCAGGAACATCCATAATTTAGCCAATAGCCCTGTCGCATCCCCAAAAGACTCTTTGCCGGATGCAACAGGGCAACATCTCTCCCATGACCCTGACATGCCGAGACTATTTTGCTGGGGCTTGTTTGGATTCCCGAAAGGCCTTCAAGATACCGGTTTGTCGTAATAACCCCCTGACGGAATCAGTTGGCTGAGCCCCATTTTGAAGCCAATTTAACACCCGATCTTCTTTAAACGACGCCTTATCGCTTTCCTTGAGGGGGTCATAGGTCCCAATGACCTCAAGGAAACGACCGTCCCGCGGCATGCGGGCATCGGCTGCCACTACTCGATAAAATGGCCGTTTATGCCGGCCCACACGTGTAAGTCGCAAATGTACTGCCACTGGCAATCTCCTCTATCGTGAATATGAATGAATGAAAAAACTCAGGGAGACTTCAAGTATCTTACCGGGCATGGATAGCCCGGCGGATCAGCTTCCCGCGTTTTTTTCCTTTTCCCATCCCCATTTGCCCTCCGACCAGGGACTTCATCATGCGTCGGGCATCCAAAAATTGCTTAATGAGCCGATTAACCTCTGGAACGGAGGTTCCGCTGCCTTTGGCCACACGTTTTTTTCGATTTCCATTTAAAATCGTATGATCCCGTCTTTCGCGGGTGGTCATCGAATCGATAATGGCCACGACCCGTTTCATTTCTTTTTCCGGCACCGCCGCATTATCGGCTTGGCCGGATTTCATCATTGTTTTAATTTTTTGCCCGCCTGGGAGCATGTCTAGGATTTGATCGAACGACCCTAATTTATTCACCTGTTTGATCTGATCACGAAAATCTTCCAACGTTAGAGTATTACTCGAAACCTTTTTTTGCAATGCGACCGCTTGTTCTTGCGAAAAGCTCTCCTGGGCTTTCTCAATCAAGGTCAGCACATCACCCATCCCGAGAATACGGGAGGCCATCCGGTCGGGATAAAAGGGCTCTAACGCATCCAGTTTTTCGCCGATACCGAGGAATTTAATGGGTTTGCCTGTCGCCGCCCGGATCGAGAGCACCGCTCCACCACGGGCATCGCCCTCGACTTTCGTTAAAATGACGCCAGTGAGACCGATGGTCTGATTAAAGCGTTCGGCGACAGAAACCGCTTCCTGGCCGGTCATGGAGTCGGCGATTAACAAGACTTCCTGTGGCTGGACCCCTGTCTGGATATCGACCAATTCCTGCATCAATTCTTCATCGATCTGCAAGCGACCGCCGGTATCCAAGAGCACCACATCATATCCGTGTTCTCGTCCACGGGCGACTCCATCCAGGCAGGTTTGTAGGGCCTGGGCGCCAGGTTGACCTTCGTTTGTCCCACGATGGACTGGAATATCCAGGTCAGTCCCCAGCGAGGCAAGCTGATCTCCTGCGGCAGGGCGACGGGGATCGGCCGCGACTAACAAGACC
>JACDDF010000424.1 GCA_013817135.1 Nitrospirales bacterium | reverse complement strand
CGGAGCGGGGTGGTGAGTTGAAAGCAGTAATTGTTGGAGTTTGCCTTCATCTTGGCTAATGGCTATTCCTTTTAAAATTTTGGCAATAAGAGATTCTGAAAGAGATGCCGGATGCAGGGGGGCCTTTTTCAGAGCGTGGGATGTTTTTAGTGAAATAATGCACTCAGGCCCATCCTGGAGAACGGTTTCTACTACAGGAGTCCAAGAGCACTGCAGGTTGAAGTTCATCAGGGTAGCGACAATTAGACATCGTCCGGTAAATCCTATCGGCTTGAAATGACGTAAAGACGGAGTGAATGAATGTAGAAGTGCTTGGATCACTTCGCCAGTTGTTCAGGAGTCAAGAGGCAGAATTTTCCGGACAGCAATGGAGAAGGTAAATTGATAGTGATTAAATCTGTCGAATTCCACAGGCACGGGCAATTCCCTCCTGATAACGTGACCACAAGTTCAACGCCTCTTCCAGAAGAGAGAGAACCTTGATCTGATCACTGCTTTCATCTGTGTGATGGGTAACCATGTCATAGACAGTTTTGCGGGACCCTGCGGAAAACATATGTTGTGCTCGAATATAATCCATAAATGCTGGCGATAAGCCCTGGTGCTGACTTAAATAATGTTTCCGGACGATATCTTCGATCTCCTCCTGGTTTTGTGCCGGCTTCGGATAGAGCACTTCTTCCGGATCGTTGGCAGTTCCTTTAATGAAAATTGAGAGCACCGCCGCTCCCACCGACCAATCTTCATCCTGGCATATTTGATTTAACCATTCTCGATATCCACGGCTCGATGCCAACAGTTCCACATCCCGAAACCCAGCCCGATCAAATCCAAGTCCATTCATCATGTGGAGAAAAAGTTCTTGGTGAGGCTGACCAAGTGAAAACCCACCGGTTTCTTCTTCATAAATTATTGTGGCGAGCAGCCGGCGAGCCTCCCATGGAGGATTTTTGCCGAGAATTTGAGCGAGAAGCACAGAGAAATCTCGAACATAGACGACGTATTCCTGATGAAAGTAAATATTCAATTTTTCTTTGGTAATTGTGCTTCCTTCCAAAAATGGAGTGGCCCAATGGTGTTTTCGGCGAAGCACATCAAATATCCGGTCACGAAATTGTTCTGGTGAAAGTTTTCTCATATAGAGGGGTTATCCCTTATCTCGGTCTATTGTCATGAAAAAAAAGGTAGGGTTTTGAATAGGCATGAGAATATGATAGACATTGTCAGTGCCTATGTAATGAAATTATATTATCACATATTAAAGGAGTCAGTAACAATGCAACCCATTAACCTTGCCGATCCTGATGCTATTTTAGAATTTTTAGCGAATGTGACTCTGCGTGGCGAAGGGGTCACTGCAGAAAATCTAATGGAATATGTGATGGATGAAGGATTTACCGAGCCAACCTACTTAAGTGCCAAAGGAGAAGATCCTCTGGCATTTTACCAGGGGCAACCAAATGCATGGGGCATTTATCAAATCCGTGAATGGAAACGAGTCTTAATTATTTCTGGAGGAACAGGAAAGGAAAGGCGAGCTCAAATTACCGAAACTCCTTAAGCAAATCCCAACCTTGCGTTATGTTAGGATGGTGAGTTCCTTAACCTTTTCTGATGACTTGTGCTTGCCCACAACCTATGTTTGCCAAAAACTTTTCTCAATACCACCCTCCTATTAATTTCCCTTCATCAAAATAGAGATATCTGTGCTTAATTGTGCTTGAATCCAGCCAGTCTTCATAGACCCATTCTTCTCGTCGTATCCCTTTTTCCGTATAGCTGACATTCATTTGATAGGGGGAGCCCCAGGCATCCATCACTTGTTCACGACTCATGCCAGCCATAACAGATTTATCTTGTAGGTGCTGTTCAAAGGTTGGGTCGAGTAATCGTGGCACGATGCCCCATCCGAGCATCCACAGCGCAAAGGCTACCAAAAAACCATATATTGTGAGCCGAACTGGGCGTCGACAGATCCATGGCGTAATTTGAGATTCGCTGCTGGTCGACTGGGAGAACTCTTCAGTCTCCTGGCGGGAACTGCTTCTATCTTCAGATAGAGACGGAGGAGATATTTTTAGATTTTCGTGTGTTATCATAATTAAGGTAATTTACGCATTACTCTAGCAGTGGATTTCAAGGCGGGTCAAGGTAAAGCTGTATGTTTCTTGAAGTTGAACAGAACCCCAATTTTGAGGGTTCATATTTCATGAGGTTTAAGGAGTTAGGGCCTCCTCGGAGAGTTTCACATGTGAAATCCTATGATCGGATTTCTCTGGGAGAATGGTGTGTGGTGACCGGGTGGTGTGAGGATGCTGATCATCCGTTCCGACCTGCTTTTGCTCAAAGGGTAGAAGATTCCGGTTCCGGTTCAACGTTTATTGTTTTTGGAGGAAATTGGGGTATTCGACTGAAACTCGAAAGCGATACTAATAATTGGAATATTGAGGACGCAAACCAATGGGGGGAGGGGTATTTATCAATCGGAGAAGAACGGGATCTTCGATATGAATAATGCCGAGGAAAGGTCAAGTTTCATGCAAAATCTGGGAAGAAGATCATTCATCATAGTGAGGTTGAGGAACGGATTTGATCGGTGGCGAAGGAGGTGGAAGACGTTTCTGGAATTCAGGTGAATAGGGATTGAGGGTGGATTCATGGGTTAATCGTTGCTGAGTCTTCACGATTTGAAGGCTTTGAGTGGTAATTTCCAGACGGTCAATGGGAGTTTCAATTGAAAGAATGTTGGGAATTCCATTAATGGCAAACAATTGATAGGCTAGAGACCATGCGAGATTTCTTTTTCCCTGTTCTTTGACGATGAAATCGGCCTCTCGTGAAGGCTCACCCTTAAAAATCAGGACCCAGAGATTGGATCGAAAGGTTGGGGCCGATTGTTCGGTTGGGGGGATAAATTCAGGGACGAGCGAAGGAATGCTTTTTATGGGAACCGCAGGGGAAAATTCCACTTCACATCGTTGCACGTACAGGGTTGGAATGGTTTTGCCTTCATTTAAATTAGGAATATACCCGAAGGAATACCGAACTTGGATACCATTCCGAACGTAGGTGTACACATCCTCGCCATTTCCTGGTGAAACCAAATTTTTGAAATATTTTTCCCAATCGGGGAACGTATAATAGCTAAAAACACGGAGGGCGGCCTTTCGTGATCGAACTGCCATCGGTATTCCTAATATTTGGCGTAGTTCTTCCTGAGTTAAACCCAAATAGCCATCTTCGAAGTAGGGTTTGGCTACAGCAGGGGTAGGCCATAAGATTCCCCCTGTGCTACAAAGTAGGGAGGCCAAAACAGCAAAGGCAACCCATGAAGTAGTTTTTTTACAAAGTGAGAAGAAAAATGTCATAAAAGAATGACTTGCAGTCTTGTCATCCTATTTCTTGAAATTCCTGGAAGTCAAGATAATGATG
>JACDDF010000423.1 GCA_013817135.1 Nitrospirales bacterium | reverse complement strand
AGCTGCCTTCAGACCCCGCCTCACGACGACGCCCTTGCGCTTCGCTATGACTTCACCTCCATCAGGTTGTCAAAGGGACTTCCACCCTCAAGCTGTTGAACATGCTCGGCGCACATGGTTTTGGCTACTTTTGCCGGAACAAAAGTGGCTCGGCTGCCGGGCCGAAACCCGGCAACACAGACAATCAGGATGATATGGGAGTCTGGTTAAAAGGAGCGACTCAGTCACCAACCAACGCTTTTTAGCTGGAAAATCTCAAGATTAATTTCCGATGAATCTGATATTATTGGAAGGCTAGAACCATAAATCCTATATGATCCAACACTATCTAAGGGCTTCAAGCACTTCGGTAAAATGCCCGTTCACTTTGACCTTAGGAAATATGCTCCTAATGATCCCGTCTTCATTAATCACCACCGTCGTGCGTTCAATCCCCATATATTTTCGACCATACATGGATTTCTCCTTCCACACACCAAATGCCTGGATCATGGCCTTGGACTCATCACTCAATAAGGGAAAATTAAGTTGAAATTTATCGGAAAACTTTCGGTGGGACGAGACTGAATCCCCACTCACTCCGAATACGACCGCCCCGCTCTTTCTCAATTCCTGAATACCATCTCGAAAGGAACAGGCTTCTGTCGTACAGCCAGGCGTGTCATCTTTCGGATAGAAATACACGACCACTTTTTTTCCTCGAAGTTCAGATGAGTTCACGATGTTTCCAGTGTCATCGGGAAGGGAAAAGGCTGGAGCAGGATCACCAACCTGTAACTCACGCGAAGAAACGATACGCGGACTCAGCTGAGCAGGTTTTTTCGTTTTAGGGGGGGATGCCCTTTTGATTGTTGTTGATGGTTTTCGAGATCCTGAAGCCACCCCCTGACTCTTTAATGAGGAACGCTTGGGTGTGGCCTTCTTTTTTGCAGCTACCTTCGGTTTTGTCGGTTTTAATTTTAAAGGGACCTTTTTCTTAGGCTGGGCTTTTTTCGCTTTGGATGCCATAGGATCCTCCTCTGATGACAAGTAAGTAAAACGTGGCGTGATCACTCTTTCGCTGGATGAAACTACCCCTCCTCAATACGGAAGATTCTCGTCATCTCCCTGGTGATGAGGGCCCATTGTACAATGGTTAACAGGCTTCATTCCTCTATTTTTTCAAGGAAGCAGGCAACATGCTCCCCATTCCTTAGTAGGCGATCGGATCACCTATGCCATTGGTGCCTTGGAATCCTTTGGGCAGAGCATCCTTTTGGACCAGGCCATCTCATTGGCCCTCATCTGAGGTTAACTCTGATGAGCAACGAAGGACACCTCCTGAGTGGCTTGATCAACACATGCATACTCCACAATCTGGCTTACACCCCAATGCCCCAGCGGTGCAGGGCGCAAGGCTTTTCAAAGAATTCATCACAGCCCAAAGAGGGGGACGCAGCCAGGAAATCAGCGTAAAGACAGCCCGAAAAGGATTTCATCGGCCTTCACGGGCAAACCTCGGGGGGAAAAAAGGAAACAGCCATTTTTCTAAAATTGAGGAAAACAGCGGAATGGGAAGGGTTGAACCTCTATCCCTTAGCAAGAGTTAAACATCGATAGACAGATGAGACACCAACCCCTAACGCCTTGGCAATTACTTTGTCTGTCATGCCTTGCTTGCGTAAGGCTCTCACCCGTTTGGGGTCCGCTTTCATGGTGCCGATCGTGCAGGCCTTCCTGCCGGCATAGATGCCCTGCTCCTTCGCCACCTTGATCCCTACGGCCTGGCGCTATTTGGTGTGTTGCAATTCGATCTGAGCAAGGCCGAATAACACCTCGGCCACGATATGGCCGATAGTGCCTATCAGGTCTATTTGCTGCGTGGCAGACACCACGCGCACGTCTTGACCGCACCAGTCGACTAAGACGTTAATGCCCTCCCGATGCTTACGGGCCAGACGGTCCAGTTTCCAGACAATGACGGTTTTGACTGAGCCCTCAAATATTGCTTCCTGCAATTTTGGAAAGGCCGGACGTTTTAAATTCCGTCACGCTTTTCGGTGTCTTCAAACCAGATGTTCCGTTTGGGCGGAAGTTTTTGACTTTTGAGCCAGTGGGTGATTTCCCCTTTCTGGCTATCAGTCTTTTGGCTGTGGGAAGATATGCGAACATAGACGGCGATCATCTCAATTAGGGCACGCCCTAAATGAGAGTGCTGAAAAATGGGGATAAAAAACCAAAAAGGCTGATGAATATTGACATTTTTTCTGGAGAATCCTATTTGCGAGTATTGAAAGGGTAAATTATGGCCAAGAATTCAGGGAAACATACCGCGCCGGCACAAGTGAATCTGAATCGGGTGCTGGGTACCTACATTCCTGCACTCATCGAAGCCATGAAACAGGCGATCGGTCGGCGGTGTGAGTTTACTTCGAAGGAATGGAAAGATACCGAACGACTCTTTCATACCTGTGCGCTGGCGGTGTGTGATGATGATTTTCACCCGGCACACGCGAAAGAAATGGTCATGGAATTGGGCAGCGGCTATACCTGCTGGCTGAAGTGAATCGAAAAAGGACTCGGGAGTGCCCTAGAAGGCGTGCATGATCCAGATCATATTCGACATCAATTATGGGGGGCGTTTCGAATGATGAAACCGTTCCTCTACGACGTGGATAAGATGACCCACGAGATTGTGAGAGGGCATCATTCAAAGCGTCAACGGGAAGAAGACTATTTAGAAAAGGAATTTGCCAATTCCTAATGATTATTTCATCCATTTGGGCTTGTGGATTTTAAATCGCCGTTTGCTGCGTACCCGTGGCCGAAACTTCGACGTAGTAAAGAGCGGCACGGCGGGGCGGGGTTGTGGCCGCTCGATAAAATGACGCAGTAATACTCATAGAGAAAGTATGAAATGAAACCAGGGAAACGCCAAGGCGTTGGCTTTGGGTTTTCCACAAGGGGGCATTAGACCGGAAGCGGCTCCATTTCGGGAAAGCGCTTGACCTTGATCGTTTTGGCGGTTTTCTCAATATTGGCAAGGTCATAGGCCATTTGCATACGCATCCAATGTTCGACGGTCGAGCCAAAAGCTTTGGACACTCTGACGGTCATTTCAGGCGAAAGTGAAGTTTTCTCATTCGTCACACGAGATAAGGTTTGCCGTGTCACGCCAAGCCTTTCGGCAACCTCGGTGACACTGAGGCCAGAAGCCTCAATGGAATGTTTAATGATCTTGCCGGGATGGACAGGGTTTTTCATAGCCATGCTATTCGCTCCTCAATGATAGTCTAGTAAATCCACATCAAAGGCGTTGCCATCTTCAAACCGGAAAATGATCCGGTGATTCCGTGACACGGTCACACTGTAAAATTCTTTCAGGTTGCCAGTGAGCCGATGAAAGCCAAAGCCTGTAATGTCGAGTTCTTGCACAGTACGGGCTGTATCTAGGAC
>JACDDF010000422.1 GCA_013817135.1 Nitrospirales bacterium | reverse complement strand
AGATTTCTTGCGGAGAGACGGGCAACGGGCGTCGGATGAATTCACGAATAAAATTGTGATTATCGGGTCCACCGCATCTGCACTGTTCGATACCAAGCCTACCCCCATGGAGAAGATTCATCCCGGCGTGGAAATTCTGGCCACCGCGATCGGGAATATCAAGAACGGGGATTGGATCACCCAACCGAAGAATCCCTGGCTCTTTACCGCTCTGGCACTTGGCCTCATTTGGGTCACCGCGTTGGCCTTTTTAACCGGGGTCAAACGTAAAGCCATTGATATGGTGTTTGCGGGTTCGCAAGTGGGTTTGATGGCCTTTACCTTCGCGAGTTTGAACCTCACCACCTACTATCTTGATTTAACCGCACCCATCACGGCAGGGTTGATCTATTTTTCTCTCGCGCGGGTGTATGCCTATGCCGAAGCCACCATCATGGAAAAATATGTCTGGATCAATGTGGAAGAGGGGGTGGACGGTTGGCAATATACCGTAGTGGTGGTCGTTCAACCGGAGAGTTTGGAGGAAATTTCGGAAGAAAGGTTCTTGACCCTGCTGAAGCGCGGTCTCTATGGCAAAAAAGTTGGGTTTACGATAGAAGCCTTTTCACGGAAACCCGCCGGCATTGAAAAAGCCTTTCAGAATATGTTTCTCATTTATTGGGTGGAAAATCATGTGGAAACGAAGCCATGGGAGGTGGAAAAATCTGGCGAACAGACGGTATATCTGGTTCGAGACGTTGCTCGCAGCATCTGTGAAAACGATAGAATAGGATGTAAGCTCGGATGGTGCCAAGGACCTTTGACCTATGGGGATGAGAAATTAAGACTGGAGGCTTGGCAACAATTAGTGGTGAAGGCCATGGGGAATCTCAAAGACCAGCCGCTTGAGATTACATCATGATCCTTTACCCTGAAGCCCACCGCCTCGGGCAGTGGTGCACCGGGAATCGCCTCGTCGGTTCAACGCAAGAAGGAGGACGTTGATGAAAAATTGGTTAGCTTTCCTGGCAATAGTCCTTATTTGGGTCTTTCCCGCAGAGGGAAAAGCTTCGTCGGATCCGGGGGTAGCCGTCCGATCGTGCCAAGTCATGAGCGAACCCTTTAAAGATGCTCGAGAAGTGACATCATTAAAGGAAGGCGACACTGTAGAGATTCTGAGAAGGAAGGGTGGCTGGTTACAGGTGTCCGGGAAAGGCAAAACCGGTTGGGTAAGAATGGTATATATTCGTCGGGGGGCCTCTGGTGAAAATGTTTCGGCAGCGACCGAAGCTTCAGGACTTTTAGGCCTGGCCACTGGGAGAGCTGGCAGTGGAAATGTTGTGGCCGCTACGGGAGTTCGTGGATTAAATGAAGAGGAATTAAAAGAGGCCAAGTTTAATGAACATGAACTGCAGACACTGAAAACCTATCGGACTTCAAAGAAACAGGCGCAAGAATTTGCTAATCAAGCCGGGTTAACAGTACAAAAAGTTCCGTTCATTCAGCCGAAAGACGGGAATTAAAAAATGACCAATAAGAATAATATTAAGAACAGTATACCATCTGAATCTTTACGGCCTGTTCCTCTCATGTTTCACAATCAACAGGCAAATCCTGGCCTGAAAGGATTCCTTCTGCGTGCATTCATTCTGACATTTGTGATTACAGGGGTGGCAACCATGACTTATGCATTTGATCTGGGTGATGCCCTCAAACAATTGGGGCAGTCAGAAGATACCACCACCGGAAAAACAAAAGAAGGCACTCCGGAGAAAAAGACTGGCAAGAAGGCTCCTTCGCTGACAGACCTGACCGACCTGGTCAAAGGGACTTCCACAGAAGAGGAAATAGCCTTAGGGCAAGAGATTGCCGGACGACTACTTGGAGCTGCACCCCTGGTCAAGGATGAACGCCTGCAACGGTACGTCAATCAAGTTGGGAAATGGCTAAGTCTGCAGAGTGGAAGAACGGACCTGGATTGGTATTTTGGGGTGATTGATTCCGAAGACATCAACGCCTTTGCTGCGCCGGGTGGATTTATTTTCCTGACCAAAGGCTTGTATACACAACTTCATTCTGAAGCGGAATTGGCTGGAGTCCTGGGACATGAGATTGGTCATGTTGTCAAACAGCATCATCTGACCATTATTAAACAAAGCCAGGCGATCGATATGGGAAGCAGCTTGTTTTCCCAAAAACTCGGGAAAATGAAAAATGAACAAGCGAAGCAGGCTGTGAATAATGTTATCGGGAGTGGAGCAGAGGTGATGGCTCGTGGGTTGGATAAAGATGCCGAATATCAGGCCGACAGAATTGGGGTTGTGTTGGCCACCAGGGCCGGCTATGACTCCTATGGCCTGCCCATGGTGCTACAGGAAATTGGTCATGCGGGTCTCAATGACAGCAGCGTAGCCTTACTGTTTAAGACTCACCCTCATCCCGACACCAGATTGGCAGAACTCGGCGATTCCCTGGGAGAGACCTTTGATAAACATTCTGACGGCAAAATCGTGAAGGACCGGTTTTATAAATTAGGAAAATAGGATAAATCAAATAAAGTCAGTTCTTAAATCACGTATCGGATCCCATCATCCATCTGAGTTAGCAATGTTCTAATTTTTTGTACACAATTTGATGTAAACCCATTTGGTGAACGGAAACGTAAACAGGTGGGATTTTCGATTCTGGCCTCGTTTCGGTTTTGACCTGGTTGACGGGGAGGGTGCTTTCTCTCTCTTCAGAGAGAGCGCTGCGTATTTTTGACTGTTCTCCTTGGTCAGGGGAAATGCAAAATTGACAGGCAGGAAATACGATCAGGCGTTCTCGGTTTGTTGGACGGATTTGGCGATAGCCTGGCTGGCGCGAGTGCTGAGAGACCGCTGCTGATCATATCCCATCACCATTTCCCACCCGATATTTGGATAGCGAGTGATCAGGGGAAGGGCGACTTCATTCAACATCCATTGACCGTGCCGAAGGTCCTCCTTAATGTGGATATCCCAGTAGCCGATCGCTTTTTCGCTGAGGCCAAGCCGTTCTCCAGCGATTTTATAATGTTGGAATGCTGCAGGTACGGAGATTTCAAAGTAGAGAAGGCTGCCAATATACCGTAAGAAATATCTCTTGCGTTCAGAAACGGTAAAGCTGTGATTGATGTTGGCCAGGACTTCCCATGGCACGATGTCAAAGTAGGCTTCCGGCGTGGGATCCATACCCAGTTCGACCAGCATCGCCGAAAAAAACGACGTATGCTTTCTCTCTAATTTGGCTCCTCCATACTCCTCAAAGAGAATCTTCGTGAGCATGGTTTGGACTTCGTTCCCAACGCCGCCAATCACCCGTGACAATTGACTCGCTTCCACCAAGCCATCCAAAGAGGCTATGGCCAACAATTGACGGTATCCCACCTGTGACATGTCGTTGCGATAGAAGATCCCGGCCTGGGAGAGTTCCGGGTTAAGAT
>JACDDF010000421.1 GCA_013817135.1 Nitrospirales bacterium | reverse complement strand
CCACTATACAGATAATAGAGCCCCAGGGAACACTCTGCAGGGCAAATCGGAGCCCACGTTTTTTTTGAAAAAAACGATAGAGGGGCGCATTGATGATCCCTAGAGAAATCATGATCAACCCCGCCACGGCCAGCGATGGAACCCACCAGATCGCTCCTATCAGGGCCGCCACGAGACCATACGTCAACACAACACAAAGACGCTCGGTATGCCGGATGTTTAAGTCATTGGTAAAACTGCGATCCCTAAGGATTAACTCTGTCCAAGGGATAGCACGGTAAAAAAAATCTGCTTTGAGCATTGAATGGATACCCCATCGTTTCAAATGCTTGACATGGATATCTTTACACAACTGAATCTTGTGACCAGCCTTTTTCAAGCGATACCCTAACTCAATGTCTTCAATGGAAGGGCGCCGATAATTCTCGTCAAATCCACCTATTTCAAGGAAAACCTCACGGCGGATCGCTCCGCAAGCACCCCAAAACGTTGAAGCCTCCTTTTGGGCATTTTGATGGACATAATGGTGAAAGAGATTTTTGTATTGGGATAAGAAGTTCTTGGCAGCGGGGGTGTCATCGTACGATCCGATCAACGCGGTAAGGTCTGGATAACAGTGAAAGGTTTCTGCCACCTGCCGCAGGGAATCCGGATGCACACACACATCAGCATCGACAAAGAAGAGGTATTCGCCTTTCGCCTGATGTGCCCCAATGTTTCGGGGCTGTGCCGGTCCTCCAGAGGTGGTCGGAAGTCGAATGACTTGAGCACCAAATTGTTTCGCCATTTGCCAGGATCCATCAGTGTCACCATCTGAGACGACAATGATTTCCATCGGAGGAGGTTGTAGGGCGGCCAGACTTATCAGGCATTGGCGGAAGGCTTCCCCCCCGTTGTACACAGGCACGATAATTGAAATTGTTATTCCCTGTATGGATGATCTCAACGTACCACTGACCTTCTGGGCTTTGTAATCTTGAGAAATCTTGTTCATACCCTAATGAAATTTTGACTGACGAACACATTCGGTTCAAAAAAGTTCTTCACAGGCACTTCATTACGAAACTAGTGGCAAATACCCTGAAAATTTCGGGATGGCAGGATCCACCGAGCCGAAAGAGATACCAGCCTTGAGGGGCAATTCCTGTCCATGCGTGCATTGGCGTCAGAAAGTGAGGCAAACCATTTCAAATTCAATTGGGAGCGAATCTAACGACAAGTCCTCTAGTGAGCTGCTTTCACCCCCACCAGATATTTATCGGTTCCCAGAACGTAAACCAAAGATAAATCAGCCTTCAGAAGGGTCCCTTATAATATAAGAGAGACTACGGCCCCAAGGCTCATAGGAAATGCATTCTTGAATTCCAAAGCAGGATAATCCGTAGGAGAGCATAGTGGAAATCAGTGAGTTCTTTGATGGGATACCGATGTGGTTGCGGGGGAGGGATTTGAACCCTCGACCTTTGGGTTATGAGCCCAACGAGCTACCAGGCTGCTCCACCCCGCGAGTCGATAGTAGAGGAGGGGTGGTCGAGAAGTCAATGCAAAAACAGGAGTTTAGCAGAAGAAGACACTATGGTATCTTCTCCCTCCTATGATGTTTGCCGGAATCATTGCCATCCTGCTGTTTCTTGGTCTAATCATTGGCGACTGGTTTCAGTTCACCACATTGAAAAGTTGGGCCTGCCGGTATGGATGTCCCTTGGCCCACAGGCGGAATGCTCTGGATTCTCATCCAGCCAGCCCCATTTCCGATGCATTTCACAAGTCTGACGCACTGCCCTTGCCTCATGGGATTGCCCGCTGGGTGGAAGACAGACAGGTCATCGTGATCCGCCCATACTATCAACTCTTTTCCCTGAGTTTTCGCACCGCATGGCCATTGAAGGGGACAATCGACGTAAGTTCAGATGGCAGCCAACTCCTGCTTCATTTATCCAAGCGTATTCCCTGGTCGTCAGCTATTCTCACCCTGTTATGGCTACTCTTTGTCATTGGGGGCACCCTCACGTTTGTCGTACTGTTTATTCTTGATGGAGGGATGAGCACAATTGGGGGGATTTTTTGGGTGGTCGGGATAACCGCCTTGGGCTTATTGGTGCTGGCAGGAGGCGTGATCCTGCTGTCGTTTGCCTACCGGCTTGAGGATTCCCGCCTGATGCAGGTCTATCAGGAATTACTGGACGCGTTGACAGCTCTTCCCTTAAAGGATGCGGATAAGTCGACTTACCCTTGAGGCGGCCTCGAACCTGAAGGAACGCCTTATCACCTCACATACGATCCTGAATGGTCTAGTTTAAGGAATGGTTCCAAGAAAATCTTTCTTGGTTTTCGAAAAATTTTCGACACGAAACGTCGGCAATTCATACGTCCACCCCTGCACACGCTGATTGAACGCCTCAACCTCTTTTTGAACCTCTTCCGGCTTCTTTAATACCGAGTCTTCTTTTGGAGAAGGCTCTCCCTGTTTTTCTATTGTTGGCTTCTCTTCCTGAGATTTAGTGGCCTTTTCGTCTTGAGCAGCATTCTGGACTGGAACCGTTTCCCCTTTTTCCGGGGAAGGAATGGCATCGACAGATTTGACCAGATTCGGATCAAATTCCGCAGAAAATTTTCCAAAAACTTTGTCCTCCTGTTTGGCCGTTTGTACATGAAGCCTGAGACCATCAAAGGTTTCCAACACAGCGGTTACTCCTGTGTGATTCTGAAAATTCACCTCTTGTTCTTTTTTCACATCTTCTAACGGGAGCTGCACGAGAGTTCCCACCACATTATTCACATTAAACTGAGATGCCACTTTGGAACCTGCAGGGATCGAATCCAATTGAAAATCAAGATCCTCCGGCTTGTCTTTTGAGACGAGAAGAGTTTCCCCGTCGGGATGCGTGACCGTCACTCGATGCACACGTTTGGTCGTCAGTGCAGTTATTTCCGTGTCCAGCCATTCTCCCGCCACCTTTTCCAACCGCAAATTTCCTATAGTCAGCCAAGCTTGGGGATCTCCTGGTTTCCGCACATAGATTTCACTCATCCGTGGATTCCCCTTGGCAGGACGTTGATTCCCCACAATCACCATTGCCGCCTCAGGATTATTCGGAGTTTTCAGAGTCACGGTTGTCGAGAGCGAGCCTTCTTGCTCCTTGTCCTGTAACCCCAGCCGATCGTATAACTCCGGATTTTTCGTTTTCGGTTCAAGGATCCGCAGCTCCGCCAACCCGATGAGAATCTGTTTTACTTTTTCCACGTCAGCGCGATACCCTGCCTTCTCTTTGAGCTGCCAAGTATTCTCCTCACGCACCAGCGTCACCGTTTGATCCTTGGTTTCCACAATCAGTTCGTTTACATCATTCACAGTTGACAATAGTGACGGAAACAATAGTTCACCACTGTTTGGCAATTGGGAGACCGGCTCTTGATTCACGAAAACAGCCACCACAATACCCACAATAGTTATGGCGGCTAAGAT
>JACDDF010000009.1:5510-15002 GCA_013817135.1 Nitrospirales bacterium | reverse complement strand
CAGGTGGTGGTCAAACTGTTTCTTCGCCACCCCCTCCATGCCAAACTCTATTTGTTGTTCCGACCGGATCCCATCAATCCGACGATCAGCTATCTTGGGAGCAGCAATCTGACATTAGCGGGGCTCTCGCAGCAGAGTGAACTCAATGTCGATGTGCTGGACCATGACGCCTGTGCCAAGCTGGCGCACTGGTTCGAAGAACGCTGGAACGACCGCTGGTGTCAGGATATTTCCGCTGAATTGGTGAGCATTATCGGAGAAAGTTGGGCACGAGAAGACCTTATCCCACCATATCACATCTACATCAAAATGGCCTACCATCTTTCTCAGGAAGCCCGAACGGGGCTCGCTGAGTTTCGCATTCCACGCGATTTCGGTCAGAAGTTGTTCGAGTTCCAAACAGCGGCCGTGAAAATTGCCGCGCATCATTTAAACAAGCGTGGTGGGGTGCTCATCAACGATGTCGTGGGGTTAGGGAAAACCTTCATGGCCACCGCCCTGGCTCGGATTTTCCAAGACGATTACTTCCTGGAAACCCTTATCATCTGCCCAAAGAATTTGGTGCCAATGTGGGAAGAACACCGTATCCAATACCGCCTAAACGCCAAAGTGCTCTCGATGACTCAGTTCATGACAGAGTCCCACAATTTGCAGCGATTTCGCCTCGTGTTGATTGACGAAAGTCATAATCTCCGCAACCGGGAAGGAAAACGGTACAGAGCTATTCAAGAATATATTCAGAGGAACGAAAGCAAGTGCATCCTGCTGTCAGCCACCCCGTATAACAAAACCTACCTTGATCTCTCCAACCAACTCCGGCTCTTCGTGCCGGAAGGAAAAGATCTGGGCGTTCGACCGGAACAGTTACTTCGAGTCCTGGGGGAGACAGAGTTCATTCGTCGTCACCAATGTCCGGTTCGTTCGTTGGCCGCCTTCGAGAAAAGCGAATATGCCGACGACTGGCGTGAATTGATGCGCCTGTATATGGTCCGGCGAACTCGCAGTTTTATCCAGGACAACTATGCCCAGACCGATCCTGCCAATGGTCGGAGGTTTCTGACGTTTGAAGACGGGAGCCGATCCTACTTTCCCACGCGCCTACCGAAGACGGTCAAGTTCACCATTGATGAGACGAACCCAGACGATCAATACGCGCGGTTGTATGGAACTCAAGTGGTGGATACGATCAATGGGCTGAGCCTTCCGCGCTACGGGTTGGGAAACTATGTGGCGTCTACACCGCACCAGCCTCCAACCCCAACCGAAGCGATCGCCCTTCAAGGCCTCTCCCGTGCAGGCAAACGACTCATGGGGTTCTGCCGGACGAACCTCTTTAAGCGGCTGGAAAGCAGTGGCCAAGCCTTCCTCCAATCCATCGAGCGTCACATTCTCCGGAATAGCATTTATCTCTATGCCATTGAGGGGATGCATCCATTACCCATCGGGTCCCAGGATGCGGGAGTGCTGGACCCGCGTATCTATGATGAAGATGCCGAGACGACCAGAATTACGTCCACCCTGTTTGAAGATGAAGAGAACGACGAGGGATCTGAGCCCGTTCAACAGACTCCTCTTCGAACCGAGGAGGACTTTAAACGTCGCGCCTCCGAGATCTATGGAGAATACGCCACCCAATACAAGCGTCGGTTCAAATGGTTAGCTCCCGGCTTATTTGTCAAATCCCTTGAGAAGGATTTACGGAACGATAACGAAGCGCTGCTCAATCTTTTACACCGGTGCGATGAGTGGGATTCCGAAAGGGATACAAAACTCCAAGCCCTCGTGAACCTGCTCACCCGGCAACACCCGGATGGAAAGGTCCTCGTATTTACTCAGTTTGCCGATTCGGTTCGCTACCTTGAAAACCAACTCAGAGCCCGCGGGATAACGCACATAGCCGGTGTCACAGGCGAATCAGCAAACCCTACGGGCTTGGCATGGTTGTTCAGCCCGGACAGCAACAACAAGCGGAACTCCATAAAGCCTTCAGAGGAGTTACGAGTGCTGATCGCCACGGATGTCCTCAGCGAAGGGCAAAACCTCCAGGATTGTGCGGTCGTCGTCAATTTCGATCTCTCATGGGCAATCATTCGTCTGGTACAACGAGCCGGGCGTGTGGATCGGATCGGACAACGGGCGGAGAGTATTTTGTGTTATTCCTTTTTGCCTGCCGATGGCGTGGAACGAATTCTTCGATTGCGCGCTAGGGTTCGGCAGCGGTTGCAGGAAAATGCCGAAGTGGTTGGAACCGACGAAGCCTTCTTCGAGGATGATCGGAACGACCAGGCTGTTCTGGATCTCTACCACGAAAAGGCCAGTATCCTCGACGGGGATGCCGATGCCGAGGTGGACTTAGCCTCCTATGCCTACCAGATCTGGAAGAACGCCATTACCGCTGAGCCAGGCCTGCAAAAAAAAAGATTTTACACTCAATGCCATCGCCCAAAAGCGAGGTCTGGTCGTGTACCTGTATCAAGGCAACATCCCAGATTATCCAACTCGTCGCAAAATCGATCGACAGGTCACCAGGACGGCACTCGAACATCTCATTATCTACACGGACCATGCCAACACCCTGCAAATCTGGCAATGGGTCAAACGGGAGACAGGAAAACCCACGGCGTGCCGTGAGCATACATATCATCGGGGCCAGCCTGGAGACGCCTTTATTCAGAAACTCCAGTCCCTCGTGTGTACGTTGGAAGAGGAAGAGCGGCTGACGATTGTCGAAGTGTCCGGCCGCACCCGTGCGGCCTTCGACGTGGAGCGGGTCACGAAACGGTTCTACGACCAGTTCCAGAAGGAACACGAGGCGTTCCTGAAATTCATCAAGGGCATCGAGGCAGTCGCCGACCGCGAGTGGTACGCATCCGTCATGCTCAACCGCCTGATGTTCGTCTACTTCATCCAGCGAAAGGGATTTCTTGACGGCGACCCGCATTACCTGCGTAATCGGCTCACGCGATGCCAGGCCGAGCGCGGCAAAGACACGTTCTATTCCTTCTACCGCTATTTTCTCATCCGTCTGTTTCACGAAGGATTCGGATCAAAAACACGCACGACTGAACTGGAGCAGCTCCTGGGCAGGATTCCCTACCTCAACGGCGGTCTGTTCGACGTCCACGAACTGGAAAAGCCGGAGCGCTATGGCAAAAACATTCAGATTCCCGACGAAACCTTCGAGCGGATCTTCGGATATTTCGACCAGTGGGACTGGGTCCTGGATCCTCACCGCACCGTCAGAAAACCTGGGGATAAAGAAGAAATCAATCCCGATGTTCTTGGCTACATCTTCGAAAAGTACATCAACCAGAAACAGATGGGCGCCTACTACACGATAGAGGACATCACGGGCTACATCAGTCAGAACACCGTGATTCCGTTCCTCTTCGATGCGGCCCGGACCAAGTGCAAAGTCGCATTTGAGAATCCAAAAGGCCCGACCCTGTGGGATGTGTTGAAAGATATGCCGGACCGTTACATCTATGAGGCAGTGAAAAAAGGCATTGAGTTGCCGCTTCCGGCTGAGATCGCAGCAGGACGCGAGGATGTCTCGAAACGCAAGGGATGGAACAAGCCCGCTCCCTCTGAGTACGGGCTGCCGACTGAAACCTGGCGCGAAGTAGCGGCGCGGCGCCAACGGTATGAAGTGAGCACAAAAAAACTGCTCGCCGGCGAGGTACGCGACATTAACGACCTCATCACCCTCAATCTCGACATCCGCCAGTTTGCGCAGGACATCATCGAGAACTGCGAGGGGCCGGAACTCCTGCGGGCGTTCTGGCACGCGATTGAGAACGTCACCATCCTCGACCCCACGTGCGGGTCAGGCGCCTTCCTCTTCGCCGCGCTCAACATCCTGGAGCCGCTCTACGAAGCTTGTCTCGAACGCATGGAGGCGTTTCTCGAAGATGCAGCCGCCAAGCTGGAGAAGGGCAAGCTCAAGCGCACGCCTCACGGCTATCCCCAACTCCCGCACGGCAAGTTCGAGGATTTCACCAAACTCCTCGACCGTGTGGCGGAGCACCCGAATGCACGATCATTCATCCTCAAAAGCATCATCCTCAACAACCTCTACGGCATAGACATCATGGAAGAAGCCGTAGAAATCTGTAAGCTCCGTCTCTTTCTCAAACTGGCCGCGCAGGTAGAGCCTGACCTCGCCGGCCCCAACCTCGGCATCGAGGCGTTACCGGACATCGACTTCAATATCCGCGCCGGCAACACACTGGTGGGGTACGCGAGCCTTAATGAGTTGAAGAAATCCATGGAAGGGGATTGGGTGAGCCTTCAGTCATTAGAGACCATCGAAGAAAATGCCGAAATCGCCGACAGGGCCTTCCAGAAGTTCCACGAGATGCAGACTGAGCAAGGGATGGAGGCAAAGGACTTCTCCGCTGCGAAATTCGAATTACGAAAGCGCCTGAAGGCGTTAGAAGACGAACTCAACCGCTACCTGGCACAGGAATACGGGGTCTTACCTCCCTCGCCCCTTGAGGGAGAGGGTCGGGGTGAGGGGAAAAGGAAGTCTCCTGCATTCGAACAATGGCTCACCTCCCACAAGCCATTCCACTGGTTCATTGAGTTCTACGGAATCATGAAAAGCGGCGGTTTTGATGTGAGCATCGGCAATCCGCCGTATTTCGACCTGAAGCAGGGCATCTCCTACACGGTGCGTAGTTACGCAACTTTTCCAACGAAGAACTTGTATCCGTTGATAATAGAGCGATGCATCCCCCTTTCGAGGAATCATGGGCGGCTAGGTTTCATTGTGCCGATATCATCCATTTCCACGGAAGGCTATTATGAACTCCAGAAGGTTGTCATGCAGCTGCCCGCCCATTTCAGCTCTTACGATGACCGCCCTGCCAGGCTTTTCGATGGCTTGGAGCACATACAGCTTACGATTCATCTTATCGAAAACAAGCTAACGCCAACGCCTGAGCACTTTGTAAGCGAATGTTACCGGTGGAGTGCTGCAGAAAGACCCAACCTTTTCCCTTTGCTCGAATACGAAAATGTCGAGTCGCGTTACCTCCCAAGCTGCATTCCCAAGCTCAGCAACCCCATTGAGCATTCAATCCTCAAAAAGGTGTTTGAAGATGGGAACCCTTTGGGGTCACAACTTGCCAAGTCAGGCAAACACGAAGTCTATTACTCACGGAAAGTGCATAACTTTCTGCAAGCCTTAGATTTCGTTCCAAAGGTTTACGACGGGACTGGTAAGCTGAGGCCGCCATCAGAATTGAAACCGCTGGTCTTTTATGAAAAAGAGGAAGCATCAGCTGCTTTTTGCATTCTGAACTCCACTTTGTTCCGCTGGTTCGTCAATGTTTTCTCTGATTGCCGACATGTGAACAAACGGGAGGTCGAAGGTTTTCGCTGCAATCTCCAAAGGCTTCTTGAAATTCAGGAAGTCAAAAGCCGGGATCTTGCAAGGGAACTCAGCGCCTCGCTTCAGATCAACTCAGAGTTCAGAAAGATGCGCTTCAGGCATGACCATCTACGGGTTCAGTGCATCATCCCAAAGCACTCTAAACCCATTATTGATAAAATCGACCGCGTGCTGGCCAAACACTACGGCTTTACGGACGAGGAACTGGACTTCATCATCAACTACGACATCAAGTACCGCATGGGCCGAGACGCAGAAGGCGGGGAGGAATGAACATTCTGAGAGTAAACCGAGATCTGGAAAGGATGGCGCAATGAAGCTCACGCATCTGCAAATCCATAACTACCGTGGAATTCTGGATGCTGCGATAACCTGTCATGATTACAGTCTTTTTGTGGGCCCTAACAACGCCGGCAAGAGCACCGTGATCGATGCGATTCGCGCGTTTTACGAAAAGGACGGATTCAAGTTCAAACACGAGCGCGACTTTCCCTTTATCGCGACTGCCGATGAAGAGTCTTGGATTGAACTGACATTCAACCTGACTGATACCGAATACGCATCCCTCGCCGATGACTACAAACACACCGCCAACACACTCAGGGTGCAGAAGTATTGGAAAGCTGGCGACAAGAATAAGGACGGCTACATTTTCGGCTGCACAAAGGACGGCGAGCTGTCGGATGTCCCCTTTTACGGGGCGAAGAACGTCCAGAGTGGAAAATTTGGCGACATCGTCTTTATTCCCGCCGTGAGCAAAGTGGATGAACACACGAAACTGAGTGGACCGTCCGCATTGCGGGACTTGTTGACGAATGTGCTGGAGTCCGTCGTCGAATCGAGCCGGTCGTATGAAAAGTTCTCGGAGGACTTCGAGGGGTTCGCTAAGGGGATTAAGACTGAGAAAACCACTGATGGTCGCTCGCTTGAAGGACTGGAATCTGAACTGAGCGCCCTGCTCGAATCCTGGGGGACGGGCTTCCAGCTTGACATGAAGTCGCCCTCCACCGCTGAGATCATCAAATCGCTGTTGTCCTACCAGTGCGTGGACAAGGCCCATGGCAAGTCGCTGGCTGCAGACCAATTCGGTTCCGGATTCCAGCGCCATTTTATCTATTCGCTAATCCAACTCGGGGCAAAGTATATAGGCAAGAAGCCTTCAAAGAAGGCGAAGGACTTTACGCCATCCATGCTCCTCATTCTTTTTGAGGAGCCTGAGGCCTTTCTCCACCCGCCGCAGCAGGAAATCCTTGCTCAGAGCCTTATGACGCTTGCAAGCAATTCTGACCAGCAGGTTATTTGCTCAACGCATTCCTCGCACTTCGTCAGTCGCAATGCGGCGCACATTCCTGCCATCGCGCGTCTCAAGCGGGAGATTGGCCGCGTCTCGGTCTGCCAAGTAGACGCTAACGTTTGGGGTGAGATCGTGGATGCCAACCAGGCCATGAACAAGATTGCTGCTAAATGGCCTATGTTGAAGAAGAAACTCGAAGAGGAAGACGAGAAGCCTGAGATGGAGGCGGTGAAGTACTTTCTCTGGCTGAACCCAGACCGCTGCGGATTGTTCTTTGCCAATCATGTCCTCCTAGTGGAAGGACAGGCCGAACAGACTTTAATCAGGAAATTGGTCGGCGATGGAAAAATCAACGGCGCTGAGTGTGGACTATATGTTCTCGACTGCCTGGGAAAGTACAACATTCATCGTTTCATGAACCTTCTGAAAGCTTTGGGCACCCCTCACGCGGTGCTACATGATGACGATCATAATGCAAAGGAGCACAAGGATCTCAATGAACTAATTTTGTCCTCAAGGCATACCTCCCTGACCCTAGAAGTCAAAACCATTCAGGGAAACATAGAACAATTTCTGGAAATTTCCCCAGCAAGTTCTCCCCATCGAAAACCTCAACACCTTCTCTTTCTTTATGAAACAGGGAAGATCGACGCAAGCAATCTTCAGAAATTCTGTCAGTTGGTTGAAGCCTGTCTCCCTACGATTTCACCAAGTGGGTGTGTCCCTACCGCGAGCATGCTAAACCAGGTTCCCACATGAGGAGAAGTATTACCAAGCTTGATCGCCAGTTGGCCATTTACTATGACTTCACAGACGAGGAAGTGGACTTTATCCCTTCGACTTCTCCGGGCAGGCATCACCACGACATCAAGTACCGCATGGGGCAAGGAAGGACAGATGATGATGGGTGCTAAAACAGGCTTGGGCATAAGACGATGACAACGCTCATGCGATGCCCGTACCTGAGTGCCGACGTGGAATTGACGGACGAACGGGAACGGCATATCGCCGAGCGGCATCCCGACCTGCTACCCGAACATCGCCCGCGCATCGCCGATACCCTGGCTGAGACTGATCTGGTGCGCCAAAGCGCCAGGTTTGCCAATGCCACGCTTTTTTCGCGCTGGTTTGATAGTATCCGGGGTGGCAAGCACGTGGTGGTTGTGGTGATCGGGGAGGGTTCGCCCCAGGGACGACATTGGATGGTGACGGCGTACCTGGCCAGAAACGTAGAGGAAGGAAGGGTCTTATGGAAGCGAAGCTGACGTTTAAGTATGACCGGGAAGCGGACATCCTCCACATTGACAAGACACTGCCATATGCCGCGCAGGAGTCGGAAGAAGTCGGCGATGGTGTGATTGCCAGAATGAACCCGGCTTCCGGGGAGATCGAAAATCTGGAGGTGCTGTTTTTTTCCACGCGGCTCCTGCGGGAGGACTTGTTTGAATTGCCGGTCACGGCCGATCTGCGCCTGGCCGTGAAGGAATGACTGTCTGAAGATTTGGATGAGGCCTATGAAGACGAAAACTTTTGATTGTGTTGCAATGAAACACCAACGCGCAGAATAAATAAAAGAAAAAATCGATCTGTTGACGGGGCAACAGGAGTTAGCGTTCTGGGCAGAGCGATCTAACGAACTGAAGCAGCGACAGACTCCAGCATAGGCCCAGATCGAGCCGCCAGTGGACACACCACTCAGGCGGCCCACTTGATCATCTTTTTAAAGACACCCATGAGAATCTTGGTCGTTGTATTGGTTTGTTAAAGCGATGACTATCTTGACTTAGATCGTGGGCTCACCAACGCACATGCCGAAGCCCCTTACCTGGGTGTCTCTGAGTGACCCTGCCTTCCCATCAAGCCTTGTCCGACACCTCGGCGATAAGAGCCCCAAGCGCATAGCCGCCATCGGGAATCTCGACCTCGTGAATAGCAAGGCGGTGGCACTGATTTGTTCGGTCAAATGTCCGGGCACTATCATCCTTCAGACATACGACATCGCGCGGAAGTTGCGCGAAGCGGGCGTGCCGGTGATCGGGGGCTTTCATTCACCCATGGAACGGGAATGCCTGCGGATACTTCTGCGGGGAAACCAGCCGCTTATCATCTGCCCAGCCAGAAGCTTGGATGAAATACGCCTGCCCAAGGAATACAAGAAACCCTTGGATCAAGGGCGCCTACTCCTTCTCTCACCATTTTCTGACAAACTTCGTCGTGCAACGGTACAGACCTCACTTTATCGGAACCGCTTTGTGGCGGCCCTTGCCGAGTGTCTTTTTGTGCCTTATGCAGCCCCCTCCGGCAAAACAGAACAGTTATGCTCAGATTTTCTCGCCAGAGGCAAACGGCTTTATACACTGGAGTGTGACGCGAACCTTCACTTGACCGCATTAGGTGCGCAACCGATCCCATTTTTCCTAAATTTCCGTTGACCCCCTTGACAGGAGTTGCCGCGGAAACCGGTGTGATCATGGTGATGTTTTTAAACGATGCCTGTGCCCGTCGACAACGGGAAAACCGGCTCCAGTCCATTCACGATCTTCGAGAAGCCATCATCGAAGGTGCAGTCTTACGAGTCAGACCAAGGATCATGACTGCCTCGGCCATCATTCTGGGCTTTCTCCCACGGCGACCGTGCTTACGCTGTTGGTCATTCCCGTCATCTATTTCATTTGACGCCATCGACAACTGAGGTTACAACGGTGACAATCCTTGCTAGTTTCCCATTTTTATAAAACCACCAATCAAAAATTTTTCGTCATGTTTGAAACCTCCATATAATAAGAGGAAGGCAGTTCAATTC
>JACDDF010000009.1:0-5500 GCA_013817135.1 Nitrospirales bacterium | reverse complement strand
GTGGAATGTGTTGAAGGCATTCACAATGATTCCTCAAACCGTTTTTCCTTCTCACGCTTGCTATGAGTCATGTTGGACCAAACTACATTTTTATTCTCGATGGGAATGGGAAATACATTATTTTTGGAATAGAAAGACCTGGTGAAATGAACTCATCAGCTTCACGGTGCGGAAATCCAGCGGTGAAGGACCGCCAAATTCAGCGATACCGTATTCCATCTTCAGTCAACGTTATGGCGACCGGGACCAAAACCACAGTCGCCATACCGCAGCTCACCCTATTATTCTCCATCACAACTATATCAAGTTAACCCCCATGATGCGCATGCACCAAGGCATGGCCCTTGTTCCGCGCAATCAGCCAGCGGTTGACTGGAAAGGCCACAATGCCAGCCAGCATCAGCGCCACACCGAGGCTTCCCCAGAAGACCGGGTCCAGCACTCCAGCATCCATCGCCCCGGGGATGACAAGCATGATCGCATTGTCCACAATCTCCATGATAGTCATGGACATTGTATCAGCCGCAAAGGCCACCCCAAACGCAGTACTCCAAGTCATTCCCGCCCGGCGAAGTGGCCAGAGCGTCATTCCATACCCAAAGAGAAATGCCAATACGACTGCCAGTGCGATCGTTGGCCAGGTGCTCCACCCCAGCGCAGTGCCGATTACCATTCCCAACACTTCACCAATCGTGCAACCCGTCAGGCAATGTAGTGTCGCCATAAAGGCCGTGCGATTGAGCGACGTGGCCTGAGGTCCAACTCCATGCTGACCATGACTCATGTGGTGACCAGCGTGCGTATGGTGGTGGTGATCTTCAAACCGCTCGTGATGGTTTTCCTCTACCTTAGGTGTCCCGCAACAGCACAGCTTTGATTCTTCATCCTGCTCCAAAGTCGCGGTGTGAGATTCGATCTCAATCATGTGAAACCTCCTGGTAAGTGATGAGTAATGAACTGTTCACTCTTGCAGACGGAGGCATGGTTGAATTATTACAGTGGTTCGAACCCTGAGATTCGCGGGAAGGAAGGCCTAATTGATGGAGATGGGTAGAAGCGCCATTAGGAACACGTACAATTGAAACAGCCATGTTTGGTACAGATCCCACAGACCTTTTCCAAGCTGGCTTTCAGCGCCTTACGCGCGCGGTGGAGACGAACGGTAAGATTGTTCGAGGTCAGATGAAGGTCATTGGCAACAAAATCCACAGACTCCCCTTCTAAATCAATACGCCGAATAAGGTCTGCATAGGCGGGTCGAATGTCTTTCAACAACAAGGTAAGGCAACCACAGACGGTTGGGCGTACCTCATCCAATGCGGGAGTCTGGTCTTCACCGGCGGTGATCATCTCCTGAAGCAGTCCCTCGACTTTTCGATTGTTGGAGGCATGCGACCGATAGTAATCTATCACGGAATTCCGAAGGATACGATAGAACCAACTGACGGCACTCTCAATCTTTTTCAGTTCGTGACTTCGTTCGATGACCTTGATGAAACTCTGCTGTAACAGATCCTCCACAAGAGCGCCATCTGATAAACGTTTCTGAAGAAAACCTCGAAATGCAGACTCCTGCTCCATCAACAGCTTGATGAGGTCATCCAGCCCAGGAATTCGGGCCTGTTTCGGGTCTTCTGTGTTGGGAACCTTTCGGAGAGCCTCTGGTTCAACCTTATGCTCCATGGTTAATTCCTACCTCTGGTTTTTGAGGAGTCGAAAAACACGCTGCAGGTATAGGCCCTTGGTTGTCCGACTCTTACGAAGGTCAAGAGAATCCCTTTAGGGAAAATAAAAAATTTTCAGATTCCCTTTTTAAGTCTCCATTTCTTACCCGCGTCAGCCTGGGAATATCTTGCATTTTGTTTATCACCTCTCCTTTGTACCTCAATATGTATGGAGAGTTAAGTATTAGTGGATATTGGTCTGGGTGGTTGCTCCGATACCTCTTCTATTTCAGTTGAGTGTCCTTCCTTTGACTTTCGGACATATTGAAAAAGACAGAAGGGGCTAGAACGTTGCCTGCTAAGATTTATAATTTTCTGTCAACGCACCTAAACAAAGCAATGCCTGTCCTTATATTGAATCCACTGTTCCGTCAATGCTTAAATGGGGACCTTCCCAGAGCCAGGAGATGGGACCAATGGTCAAAAGGTTAACTTGTTTAACCATTTACACTTAATCTATGACACATTCACATGCGCAATGATAGGGCATTCAACCAATGATTCAACCGCGCAAAATCATGAACGGTAAACCATGGGGAACTTACTCGTGGATGAGCAGCGTGCTCTTGGTGGGATTGGTTCTAGGTGGCTGTGCCGGGACACCACAACCACCAAAAAACGAACCCCTTCTACCATCCGAACAAGCCAGTCCTCCGGTCGCACAACTTTTATTAGATGGCAATCGCTTGTTTGCCGAACACCGATGGACGGCTGCCATCGGAAAATACGAAGAAGCCATTCAGGCGCAGCCAAAATTGGCCGAAGCCCATTATAATCTCGGCCTGGCTCTCTCTAAAAGAAGGCTCTTTTCTGAGGCTCGCCCTCATTTTGAAAGGGCCGTTGAATTAGAACCCTTCAACCAGGTCATTCGTAATGCGCCTCCATTCCGAAAATATGAGCCACCTGCACCAGGTATTCCAGAGCCCGCTCATGATGGCCATTCGGACCACCAACATTAAGTGGGTGTCGGGTATTTCTTTAGAGTGAGTTTTTCATTGCTGTAGCATCACCACCTTCAAACCGTAAATGCCGAATGCAAGGAAAGTCTTTTCGTCCGCAGAACCAGACTCTCGCAACTTCCCGAATGCCGATAAAGCGTGATATCGTCCATCAGCCTGAATGGATCTTTCAGACAATCGGAGCGCCAGATGGGACATGAATCCGAACACATTCCTGAATCTCATCCCCTACTCGGTGAGGTGATGCAGGAATTAATCGACCATCGTCAGGCCTTCCACGGTTTCCTGGCCAAGCGTCTAGGCAATGCCGCCTTCGCCGAAGACCTCCTGCAACAATGTTTCATGAAAGCACTGGCCCATTTTCATTCCATCAAACAGATGGACAAAGTCATTCCCTGGTTCTACCAAATCCTCCGCCATGCATTGATCGATTATTATCGAAGCCAGGAAACCGACTCCAAGCGTTTGCAAGCATTCCTCGACGACACTACCGCTCTGGGCACTCATCAGGTTCCTTCCCTGGATGAGTTACAACCAACCATTTGTGCCTGCCTGGATCGCCTCGTGGTCGAGCTCAAACCCGCCTATGGCGATCTCATTCGACGAATCGATTTATCCGGAGAATCCCTTCAAGTCGTCGCGAAGGAGTTACAAATCACCACCAATAACCTCACCGTCCGGTTACACCGAGCACGCCAGGCCCTGCGCCTATCCTTGGAAAACGCCTGCGGCATTTGCAGCAAACACGGATGCCTGAATTGCACCTGCGACTGACCCCCTCACATTCCTTCTTCCTCAATCTCCCACTACCCTGCTGATCCACATATTCCTTTTAATTTTTGCGAGTTTCCTCACACGAATTAGCCCAACTGTAAGAATCCAGCCCGGCTTCCGTCTACATAGACAAAGAGGGCGTGACACATCGGGAAGATGGCACGCACCACAGATAAACCAACTCGACATGACGGAGGATTCCATGAATCAATCAACGTTCAAAATTTCAGGTATGAATTGCGGGCATTGCGTGGGCCAGGTTACCAAAGTGCTGTCGTCCCTGGATGGTGTCCGGGTGGATCAGGTGAAACTCGGGGAAGCCACCATCGGGTACGAACCCCAACAGATCACCCCGGCAGAGATCCAGGAAGCCATTAATGAGGCGGGCTATCAAGCACAACTTACCGGGAGGGCCATATGAGCACGATCGAATGGACCGTCATTATCGGTGGACTGACTGCGATAGCCTGGGTCAATTGGTACTTCTTCCTGGCACAGGCCGTGACGAAAAACCAAGCACAGAACAACGCGGAACATCACCCAGCATCCAGACGATGAAGGAAAACACAACCATGTCATCCTGGGCCGGAGGCGAAGGATCTGTGCATAAGCGTAGAGCTCCTGGCTTAGCTAGATTTTCACTCAGGAAGACAGAGGGGATTGAAAATGACAGAAGAGTAAGGACCTAACTGAGACATCACCCATTGATCCAATACCGAAAAGTGAAATTAAAATATTAACCCAATTAATTTTTCGACCAAAAAGTACAAGGAGAATTGCATGAACACCGTCATAGACACACCGAAAACAACCCGATCGCTCCAACCCGGGAGAAATACGGAGCGGTCCGCCGAAAAAGCTCTGACTCCCGCTCCCAACGACACCGTCAGTTTATCCGTGGGAGGGATGACCTGCGCGGCCTGCCAGGTCCGCGTGCAACGGGCCTTGGACAAGGAACCAGGCGTCATCCAGGCGTCCGTTAATCTCATGTTGAAATCAGCGGAGGTGACCTACGATCCCGGCGCTACAACACCGGATGCAGTCCGACAGGCCATTACCCGCACCGGCTATGAGGCGGCCATCAATGCACCTGAACAGAACAACCAGGATGAGGAGGCCAGACAGGAGCAGACCCATGCGGAAGAATTCCGATCGTTTCGCAATCGAGCGATCGTGAGCGGAATCGTCGGAACCATCGCCATGGTGCTTTCCATGCCGCTTATGAGTGCCTCCCCCACTCACCCGCACGGTGGCATGGCCGATCCATTCATGCAGTGGGTCATGGGATGGATGACCCCGGTCCTTCAATCCATGGCTCCCGGTCTCTATGACGTAAACCCGTCCTTCCTCTCGTTCTCGCTGCTGGCCTTGACCCTCTTTATCATGACCTGGGCCGGGCGACATTTCTACACGCGGGCCTGGGCCGCCTTCCGGCACCACTCGGCCGACATGAATACGCTGGTGGCCGTTGGTACCGGTGCAGCTTTTCTTTTCTCGGTCCTGGCCACCGTGGCTCCTGGCATCTTCCTGAGCCGGGGACTGGCGCCGGAAGTGTATTACGAAGCCGTCATCATGATCATTGCCCTCATCCTCACGGGGAATGCCTTGGAGTCCAGAGCCAAACGCCAGACCTCAGCAGCCTTGCGCGCACTCATGACACTGCAACCCATGACCGCGCGCATCATTCGTGAGGGAAAAGAACAGGAGGTGCCGGTAGAAACCGTGCAGACCGGAGACACTGTCTTGGTCCGCCCGGGCGAGCGCATTCCGGTGGATGGCATGTTGCTGCATGGCACCAGTGCGGTCGACGAATCCATGCTCACGGGTGAATCGCTGCCCGTGGACAAAATGCCGGGCGATCCGCTCATCGGCGGAACCATGAATACCACCGGCGCCTTTCAATATCGGGCCACCACTTTAGGCACTGACAGCGTGCTCTCCCGCATCGTGCAACTTATGCGTGAAGCCCAGGGCTCCCGTGCCCCCATCCAGAAACTAGCCGATCGCGTGAGCGGCATCTTTTTGCCGGTGGTGCTGTCTCTG
>JACDDF010000420.1 GCA_013817135.1 Nitrospirales bacterium | reverse complement strand
GTCCGCCTCCAACCCGCCTACGGTAAAGGGGACAGCCCCCCATTTCACGATATGAACGAACACGTCAAATAGGCCGGAGGGAAGCCACTGGTCCCAGAGAAGGAAGGGTTCCGCGAGGCGAGTGGCCGCCAACAGCACCATGGCTAACACCGTACAATTGACGATGGTGCCGAAATAAATTGCTTTGATGCCCCGAAGCGCCGATGCCGCCCCGTGGCCATACCGTACTTCTGTCAACTCGGCATCGGTGAGCACTCCTACCCGACGCCAACTCGGAGCCAGGAGAAACCCCATCAGGAGAAAGGCCAAGGCAAAAATCCACAAACGCCACAGCGCGAAAATGCCGGCCGTAGCCACCAGCCCGGTGACAAGCAATGGCGTGTCGGCGGCAAATTGGGTCGCCGCCATGCTTAAGCCCGCCTTCCATCCTGGAAGACTGCGTCCCGCCAGAAAATATTCTTCCAAGCTTTGTGAGGCGACTGCTCGTTCTCGAAACCCCGCCTGCAGGGCATAGATAATGAAAGCCGCAAGAATTGCCCAATCCCATCCAGTCATAATTTTCGGCTCATCATAATTGGGTGTTCTGTCAAGAAAGATGAATTCGCCCTATTGAAAGAGGTTCCCGAATTTCCAGCCAACCACCGGCAACATTAATCCACTCACCACAAGAACAAACCCAAGCCCCATCACACTCCATCCGACGAGCATAGCCCGATCCCCTAACATGACCGGCGTCTCGGCCCGGAATCCCATCCCCGCTGGAGGCCACTGCTGCGTCACATGAATTCTTGATCCGATGTACATGACATACGCACCCATTCCCACGGCCGGCATGCCCGCCAACATCGTCACAACCAGAAGCCACATCCCGATTTGGTGCCCCATTGCATCGATGGATGAGAATTCCGGCTTGGTCACCTGCGAGAGATACTCCATCGTGAAATAGACCAGGGCCCCACCAAAAATGATCAGCGTGACAAGCATCACCAGTATGACCGGGCTCTTGGAAGACTTTATCATGCTTGAGAGTTCTGCGGAGGATCCGTTAATTTCCACAGTGTGTGTTTGAAACTTTCCTGTAAGCCCTCGGATGTCATCGCTTCATAAAACAGGCGACAACGACTCACATATCCATCCAAATGAACATCGCTAAACCAATCCATCTGCCACAGTTCTGAAGAAAGCAGATGTTGCTGGGCGAGGGGTACAACATAAGCATGGGAGGTAATTTTAGAGCCATCGGACCGGTAGACCTCAAGCAGGTCCCTCCGATATATCGGGTCTTCAAATCGGTCCAGGAGCTCCCATGTTTGGTTACTCAGATTGGTATAGACACGACCCTGGGTCAGCGCCCCTTCTCGGGCAACCAATCCCGGATAAATACGGTCCGTAAAACGAAACTGCGCAAACCCCGGCGCCTCCGCCTTCACCCAATGCAACGCCAGTCCAGTCACGGCTTCCATCACCTCAGGAAATTGTAACGTCCCATACACAAACAAGGCATCACTCATCTCATAGTTCCAAACAGTGTATCTCTGGTGATCGGTTTTAAGAAAGGCTTTCTTTTGCAGGGGACACATTAAACTCCATGACAATCTTCACTCAACAACAACCTTTATTGTCGACGGATCGCTTCGTGGCGTCGTCCAAGCCATATACCGATGGCAAGCCAAATGCCCGCGATGGGTAATGCCGCAAATGCCATGTGTGACAAACTCATCCCCCAGCCATGGAAAACTGAGACAATCCCTGTCCCGGTCATGTCGGCTCCGCGATGGACGACCGTATCAATCACGTTTTTCGCCTGGTATTTTTCCTCCCGGGGGACGACGGTAAAAAGAGTTTCTCGTGTCGGCTTGGTAATGGAAAATTCCCCTACCCGCCGCAGCACACCAAACCCAATCAAGACCGGCAGAACTGTTACCAAACCAAACACCCCAAATCCAACTAATGATACCATGGGCATCACGGCCAACATGATCACGACACCCAACCGTGTCAACAACCATCCTGTTGCGAAAAATTGGAGGGTGAAGGCTAAGACATTGATCCCAAGGTCAACCGATGCGAACAATTGCATACGATCTTCGGAACTGGGCATCACTTGGGGAATTATTATGGTTTGTTGCGAATACAAAAAGGTCGACAGAATTGAATAACACATGAGATAGAGGGCAATGCCCTTCAAATAGGGCGAGCGAACAATGCGCAGGACCCCTATCCACAAACTGGGAGAAGTGGCCTCAGGGTTCTTGATCGAAGAAAGATGTCGGTTTCCCAGATCAACACCATGATGAGAGTGATACCATTTCAGCAATGCCAACATGCATCCCACCGCAATGAATAAGAACATCGCTGACACCAATAATAATCCCGAAACCCCGACACTTTTTACCGCCATTGCCGTGATAAACGGGCCCGTCATGGCCCCAAGGCTACCTCCTGCGGAAATACAGCCAAAGAGCCGACGGGAGGCGTCAGTGGAAAACACATCGGCCATAAAACTCCAAAACACCGACACGACGAATAAATTAAACACACTCAACCACACAAAAAAAATCGGCCCAAAGGCTTGCAACCCGATTCCACTTTGCAAAGCCACAAAAAATATCAAAAGATTTAGGATAAAAAAGGCATACACGGTGGGCAATAATCGACGAATGGTGAAATGCCCCGCGACCCAGCCAAAGATCGGAATCACGGCTAGCATCGTGACAAACACAACTGAGAACAGCCACGGGAGATTATGGGCTCCGGAGAGAACTCCCATTTCATCGCGAACCGGACGCAGAATGTAGTAGGCCGCCAGCACACAAAAAAAATAGGCAAACGACCAGATCAGCGCAGGGAGTTCGTCCCGTTCAACCGGCACTACCCGGCTGATGAACCGGTGAAGAAACTGTTTAGAAGATTCCGCCATTGTGTAAAGATTCGTCTTGGTCACTATAACTGAGGCGGATTGATGGGTACATTAAGACGAATGCCGTCCTTAGGGGCTTCAGATTTCGCGGTTCGTGTCGCCCAATCATGCGTTTCCGATACCCATTAATAGATTTCCAGGCAAAAGGATATGGGACTTAAAATGGAGAGGAACCGGAATGATCGCAATGATTGGGAGATGAAGTCCGTAGGGTTCGAAAAAAAATCAAAGATTACCGTTGATGGGGAATGGAGATGGACAGGAGATGAGTTATTTTAGGGTGATCTAGGATGGCTCGCACATGAGCCAGAAGATCCTCCTGGTCTTCGGGTCTATTAACTCGCTGATGAATGACGCATGCCACCGTATTCAATGCGGCGTGCAGCGTTTCAGCTGATGCGGGAGATGGAGAAGGGCCGAGGTGTCCTAACGAGCCGAAGGAAGGCTCAGGATTGGTACTTGAATTGTCCGGCCATTCCTTCTGTGATACCAGAAGGTAATGACGAGGGTGTTTTTGTAGCTCAGCCAGCATGTGCTCAAGATCACTCAGGATAAGGT
>JACDDF010000419.1 GCA_013817135.1 Nitrospirales bacterium | reverse complement strand
AGATTCTGCCATCCCCATCAAGGATCCCGATGTGGCCGCCATTCATTTCTCTCCGGTGGAAGACAAACACTCCCCCATGATAGATTTTGCTGAACTTGATTATCAGCACCCTCTGACTCTGGCTCAACGGTTATCTCTCACTTCTGAAGTTTTACAAAACCTTTCCCAAGAACATCTTGATCAACTGTATGCCCGGCTCACGGCAGGCTCTCTTCCTGACGGGGAATTTCAAGGGGAGGCTTTCCTCCCGCAACACCACCGTAAACATTTGACGCGGGTCTGGCAAATTCTGGGATTGGTCGTGTCATCCCAAACGGAAAATATTTACCGGCGCCTGGAAGGTCGCTGGATGGATTTGTGGCAAGGGAAAGTGTTCGATCGCCAAAAGAAATTCTTACAAAATCGAGTGGACCTGAAACTGGCACATGACATAGCGCCTCTTATGGGCGAACAGTTTACTCACGCGCTCCGCACCTTGCCCAAAGACGCGCTGTTGTTTCCGGCAAAAATGTATTGTGGACAAAGCAAACTTGATAGTCGCCGGGAATCCATAATCCTCGACTATGCGTACAATGACGATCTCCAGCAATATTATAGAAAGGGGATTGATGAAATTGTTGACCGAAATGGGTTACACATTCGCGACGAGATTCGCATGATTCATCCCGGGTTATATTTGGGACGCGTCTATCTCGGAAAAGTGTTTTTGGTCAATTTTATGGTCATGAATGCGAAACTGACGAAGATCTGGGAAGAACAGGTAATGGAAAGGGAGAGATCTTCCACCACCCAGACGAGTTTTCAAGAAGATTGTTGGACAGGGGCTTCGTATAACAAATAATTTCTTCCATCAACACTCGTAGATAGCATGAAGAACGGCGATGAAGCAGCCAATTCCCATCATCTGGTTCCCATTTAGGAAAGGCTGCTTGATTGCCCCTCTCTTGTTCGTATTCATAATTTCGGAATTTCCATTCTCATTGAAGGTTGGCGAAGAACATGGGGGACTTACCCCCGATGCCCGAGCGTCTCTCTCCCAACCAACATGGGTCATTGACCCCACCAATCCCGGAGAGGATGCTCCCCCGGCGGGACGATCACTCTTCGATCACCTGGTCATTCGACAAAAGGGGGAGTCGAATATTTACAATATCCCGTACCCCTTCTCCGCATTACTTAGGAATATAGAAAAGACTGCTGAGTCCCTGAATTCCTCTTCCCGTTTTAAGGTAGTCGTTATTCCGTATGGCCGATCTCTACATCGTTATGCAGCTCAATCCAACTTCTTTCGGTTCCCCCGGATCCTCGCCACCATTGATGCGGATGATGCCGAGGACCTCAAGACAAGACAAGGAACGCGACACCCGCCCCTTTACCTGAAAGATCGATTGTTTTTGGCCTATCAGGAAAAAGCTGCAATTATTGAAGTCATAAGTTATAACGAAGCTGCCGGTCGTTTTGAATTTCAAATCGTCCGCAATTACCAACCGGAGACTTCCCCTCAGGTGGTGTACGCCAATCGCAAAGTGTGTACAGCCTGTCATCAAAACCAGGCTCCCATTTTCCCTGAACCCTTGTGGCATGAAACGAATGCACATCCGCTCATCCACAAATTATTGCAACCTGCTCAAATCGAATTTTCGTCCATTGACCATGGAGTGGACATTGCGGCGGCTTTCGACGCTGCGACAGATCGAGCCAATGAAATCCTCGTCTCTCAAAAACTGTGGCAAGAAGGCTGTGAGACTCCTGCCTTCCCTCAGCAATCGGTTGAATGCCGGGCTAGCCTCTTGACCGCTGCTCTCCAACAGCGTCTCAGTGGAAGTAGCCCTTTTCTCGGAACGTCTTCCCCACACGAATATCTCCTTTCTTCCCTACTCCAGACATGGAAGTCGCAATGGCCCCATGGGTTATGGCTTCCCAATCCTAATATTCCCAATCGTCCAATAGCCGATGTCCTGGCGTTCATTGCCCCAGAGGTATCCGATCATTACTTTTCACCGACCCGGGATGGCCCCCAACACATGCATCCTTTGATGGATCCCCTCACTCCACGACCCCCTCTCGCCACTTGGACCTTTGCTCCTCCGGATCGCTTCCCTTGGATACAATTCATGACGAGTCTGGCGAATTTATTTTCACAGGCTGACATACTAAAACTCAATGACCTGTTGATCAAAATAGCAGGCCACCAACACCTATCAGCCATGCAATATCACAGTCATTGCGCCACCACCATTCATGCAGAAACAGAAAAAACTTTCGAACTGAAACTGGAGTGCAACCCCTCCTCCACTTCACTAGTCGCACCAAGAAACTCTTTTTCGCTAAACGGCCGCGTTATGTTTGAGGAAGGCCAATCTCAAAGAGGAACCCTGCACCGCTTGCAGATAGGCCAGGCAGAAGAGCATGATTCTTTCAACATCCGGGAAGCCTTTTTTCAGGAGGAAGGCGCACAGGAAAAATTAACCTTGCTCATGGCGCCGTCAGCCTCAGGGCTCCCTGTCCGAACTCACGAGGGAAATCTCATGGAAGCGTTGGTGCTTCAGTGGCCTCTTCCCTTTCCGTCACCGGGAATTTCTCAAGAAAATCCCGTCCTCAGCGATGCGACTCTCGATATTCTTCCTGATTTTTCCTTGATACAAAAAGCGGTGAAGATGATGGTGCAAGAAACCTCCAATGGGCATACGGATGCCTTAGGCCATACCCCCTTTCGCCGGGTGAAACTGGTACAATCCCTTCTCCACTATCTTGATCCTCCTGCGCGAATCTGGTGTTGCGAAGAACCTTTGGATCTTCCCCCTGTTGTACTCGATGCCCATCCCTCTTCCGGCAAAATTTTCGCCCGCACCAACAATGCCCCTGCCCCGCTCCAACTCCTGGACCGCTATTGCGGAGACTGCCATCATGGGGATGATTCCGCTCCCCCGGGCTTTTTACATGGATCCATATCCAACGTGGAGAACAATCTTACTCAATGCGCGGAACGGATGTATGTCCGTCTCGGCATGTGGCAGGTGATTCCATCAGAACAGGGACTCTCCCCTATGCCGCCACCAACGGCCTTATCCCGTCTCACGCCCATGGCCGGTGATTGGCCTCAACAAGAGGAGTTCCGGTTGCTAAAACAGTATGTTCAAGAACTGATTATCCATAAGGGGGGATCACCACCACTCTCCGGCAATGATCTCACGCTGCAAGGCTATGCGGCACTTCCGACCTGTCTCTCTTCCTCAACTTCTCACACCACTGTTCCACCTATCCCATAATCTTATGACTACCACCCCACCCATTAGCCTTTTGTCGAAAGAGCATACCATTCTGGAACGACCACGCATGATACACCGTCCCTTCGGCGTCGAGAACGGCCGCAAAATTCGCGATGTCACGGGTGTGAAGGTCAATGCCTATATCAGTTATTTAGAAGAAACCATGGCGCGGAAACAGGGGGGGCAAGCAGTAGAACACGCGCTCCAGACC
>JACDDF010000418.1 GCA_013817135.1 Nitrospirales bacterium | reverse complement strand
ATCCTCAGCCCGATAAATCTCTCTGGCGATGATTCGCACTTTTTCTGCCAGCGGAATCGTATCAGGGTACAGGACGCGAAAGTCGGCGGGTTCTTTTTCGATAACCTCACGAACGGTTTCGGCCAGGCAAAGCGCACCGTCTCCGCCTTCAGCCCAATGATTCGCCAGGGCCATTTTGACCCCATGATCCGCGCAAGCCTGTTCCACCAGTTCCAACTCCCGCTTGGTATCACTCGTGAATTGGTTGATGGCCACGACCGCCGGCACCCCGAATTTTTTCACATTTTCCAAATGGCGCAATAAATTCGGCAACCCTTGGCGGAGCGCGTCCAGATCTTCTTGTTCGAGTTCTTTTTCCTTGGCCCCACCATGAAGTTTCAACGCCTTGATCGTCCCGACAACCACGGCGCATGCCGGCTGAAGGCCGGATCGTCGACATTTAATATTAAAAAACTTCTCCGCCCCGAGATCGGCGCCAAACCCTCCTTCCGTCACCACATAGTCCGCGAGGGTGAGAGCCGCCTTGGTCGCCACGACGGAACTACACCCATGGGCAATGTTCCCGAAAGGACCGCCATGAACCAGGGCCGGATTATGTTCAAGGGTCTGCACAAGATTGGGATTGAGCGCCTCCTTGAGTAACACGGTCATGGCGCCCTCCGCCTGGATATCTTTTGCAAAGACCATCTCCTGCTTGGCCGTTCGCCCCACTTTGATATTCCCTAAGCGCTGTTGAAGATCCTGGAGGTCCGTCGCCAAACATAGAATGGCCATGACCTCGGAGGCCGCGGTGATGTCAAACCGTCCTTCCCTCGTAAACCCATTGGATTTTCCACCAAGCCCCGTGACCACGGACCGCAGGGACCGATCATTCACATCCAGCACCCGCCCCCAAGTGACCCGACGGGAATCAATGTGGGGTTTGTGCCCCCAATTCACATGATTGTCTACCAAGGCTGCCAACAAATTGTGAGCAGAGGTGATCGCATGAAAATCCCCCGTGAAATGCAAATTGATGTCGGTCATGGGAACCACCTGGGCATATCCTCCCCCACATCCACCGCCCTTCATCCCGAAACAGGGACCCAGACTTGGCTCTCGAATAGCCACAACAGCCCGTTGGCCGATCTTATTCAATCCATCTACCAGACCGATGAGCGTTGTGGTCTTGCCTTCTCCGGCCATCGTGGGGCTCATGGCGGTTACTAGAATGAGCTTGCTTTCCGGTTTGCTCGGAAATGGTGGGAGTGACGCTAAAGGAATTTTGGCCTTAAACCGCCCAAACAATTCGATTTGACTCGCATCCAGTTGGAGTTTTTCCCAGGCGACTTCGGCAATGGGTTGCAAGGGGATACGGTTGGCAATGTCGAGGTTAATGGAAGAACGACTCATCAGGCTGACTCCTCAAAAAAACGTGATGGGATTACGGTTTAAATATTTCTTCATTATTGCATACTCGAAGCGGACATCCGACCCCTTCTCCGCCCCGGGGCCTTCTTGCATGAAGCAAGCACCTCGTATCGACATTCTGACTTGCCAGCCCGGTGGGATGGCTCCGGAGTTCCCGGACAACACAGGGGAAACAAAAAGGAATATCAGCTCAAGGACGATTACGGAATGACGGAGGCTTCAGGTCCCGCTTGGTATTCTCTCTCAAGTTTTGTTAAGTAGAGGGCATGCGTAAACTTTTTTGTACATTCTTTCTCTTCACGTGGTTCACCATGTGTGTCTGGGCTATCACCTTCGCCCAGGATTATCATGTTGGGCAATCGGTGATGCTTGAGGCCACTAAACCCATTGGAGTCCCTCTCCATCGCAACCCGGCTCCGAGCTATCTGAAACATGTCCCGACGGGCACTTCAGCTACCATTGAACAGACCGCACAGAATGGCCAATGGCTTTTCCTTCGCTTCCGCAATGATGACAAGGCCTGGGTACATAAAAAATATCTCAAAGCCGGTTCCTCTCAGCCGAAACCACCTGCCAAACCAGAAATTCCCCGGACTGCTGAGGGGGGCGAGCATGCCGTATGGGCCAGCCGGGATCAGTGTGAGGCCGTCGTGAAGCAAGAGAGTCGTATGGCTCCGGAATCTACTTCCAAGATCCGGCTGGCCACTTGGAATATTCGATGGTTTCCCATCGGCCAGCCCACCGGCCAAAGCGAGGATCATGCCGAGCCGACTGATCTCGAATGGCTGATCTGTGCGATCCGTTGGATGCAAATTGATATTCTCGCGGTCCAGGAAAGCTTAGCCACCCCGGAGGCGACCAAGGCCTGGGACCGGATCATCGCCTCACTTAATCAACAGACGGGGGACACCTGGCGGTGGTATCGCCAACCGTGCGGCCGGCCCGAGGACCATCATGTGGGCCTCTTGTGGAACGACACCCGCGTGTCCTTGTCAGAATTTGAGAGCTTGTGGCAATTTAATGCGAGGGCTCAATCGGCCCACAACGCCTGCACCTTCGGGTTACGCCCGGGGCAATATGCGTGGGTGAAAGCCAGAGAACCCAATGGGGTCGATTTTCATCTGATCGGGCTCCACTTAAAATCCGGTCCCACGGTGTTTGCCGTGGAAGATCGACATAACGCGTTAAACCGGATTGATGAAGCGATAGGTCCCCTCCTTGCTCGCGATCGAGATGTGATCATCCTCGGCGACTTCAATACGATGGGTGCCGGAGATTGGCATTCACGGGACTCCGAACTTAAAAATTTGCGCAGGAAAGTTGCCAAGGAAAAACCCGGGTTTGCTGACCTGACCTTACATCCGCAATGTTCCCACTATTTTCGCGGACGCGGCGGCTGGCTGGATCACGTACTGGTCCCTCAAGAGATGCAGGAGGTAACCGTCACCGCAGTTCAGGTCACCGGCTATTGCGCCGTGGCGGGCTGTGAACCCATACGAGGGAACTATCCGCTCGCCTACCGTCATCTTTCCGATCATTGCCCTGTGGTATTGGAAATCAAGAATACAGACCAGGATTAAGCATCCCCAGCCATTCTCTATTCTGACTAAATGTCATCGCTTCCGAGGCTTCGATTTCTTGGGAAGACTGGCCTCACCCCAACAGGAGAGAAAGGCCGTGAGAAAGGCATGTTCGCTTGAAGCCTCTACGGCCAGCGGCGCCAAAGCCAACCCCACCGCCAGAGCGATGTGATAGCCGACCGCCCGCGTCGCCACGGCCCGTTGATAGGCAGGATGAGCACGATTCACCCACACCGTTGATTCCACCAACCGCCCGATTTCCTGATCATCTTCCCGGTCCTCAAATTGAATACCGAGCCCAAACCGGGCTGGAGCCCTTCGGCTGCCTCGGTCCGGCAGAAGAAAATCAGATACCACCGAGGCATCTTCACCCGGCTCGCGAGGCTCACGTTGGGTCTCCCCACCTGGAGGTTCGTCGCCGGGAGGCTGAACGACGAGTTCTTCTTCCGTTTCCTGATCCTGCGAGGCTTCTCCGGGAACCATCACCGCTCGCATGTCCTCGTAGGGGCCCGGC
>JACDDF010000417.1 GCA_013817135.1 Nitrospirales bacterium | reverse complement strand
GGCAGATGGTGGAACGGTATGTCCAACGGCAAGGTTATCCTAAAGAAGATGCCCAACAACTGAAACTCTTCTAACTCTTCGATACCCCGTCAGCTTGCTGCGGGGTTCTTCATTTCTTGTTTTTTTTCGCTCCCTCCTTTCCCCTAAGGCTTTGCCTGAAAAGAGGGCTGATGTCTGTACGGTTCTTCATGGTCATTTGATGTAAGTCTTCCGTTTCTGACGTAATAGGCTTTTTGTAATCATCATGCCGACTCAATCCTCTCTCTCTGAGATTCCCATCCAATTTGCCAAAGGGGTGGGGCCCCGGAGGGCTCGTTTGTTGGAAAAATTAGGAGTGCAGACATTAGAGGATGCTTTCTGGTTTTTGCCCTGGCGATACGAAAACCGATTGGAAGTGTTGCCCATCGGGAATCTTCTCCCAGGCATGAAGGCCACCATTAAAGGCAGAGTGCAGAAAGTGTGGGTGAAAACCACCTATCGAAGACGTTTGGTCGTGGTCACGGTTACGGTGAGGGATGAGACGGGTCTCATTGAATGCGTGTTTTTCAACCAGCCCTATTTGGAGAAAACCTTTGCGCCGGGTGTGTCTTTGCTATTGACTGGTTCAGTCTTGTCCAATTCCTCTGAAAGCCTACCGATGACGATGCGCGGGCCGGAGTATGAATTGTTGGATGAGGACGAATTGCCGGACATGTGTGGGGGCCGGATTGTTCCCGTCTATCATGAGACGAATGGCCTGAGCTCCAAGCAAATTCGACGAATTATGCGATCAATTTTTGACCATTATGCCAGCCATCTTCAAGAGTTGTTGCCGATGGCGATGCGCGTGCAATTGGGGGTCCCAACCCTCCCAGAGGCGTTACCCGTCTTACATTTTCCCAATCAGGAGCGTTCTGTGGAGGTCCTGAATCAACAGGCAACTCCCGAGCATAGGCGGTTGGCGTTTGAAGAATTGTTTCTCCTGCAATTAGCACTCGCCATACGGCGCCAAGGGCAGACTCAGGACATTGAAGGCATCGCCTTTGCTGTTCGCAACCCGTTGGTCGAACAGCTGAAAACCGTGTTGCCCTTCTCGCTCACTTCGGCACAGGAGCGGGTGATCAAAGAAATTAGCCATGCTATGGAACTTCCAACGAGTATGAACCGTCTCCTGCAAGGAGATGTAGGATGCGGGAAAACGGTGGTGGCCCTTCATGCCATCGTGGTGGCTTGTGGGTCCGGGTATCAAGCCGCACTGATGGCACCGACAGAAGTGTTGAGTGAGCAGCATTATTTATCGTTGTTTCCGCTGTTTGAGGCCCTCGGTGTCCGGTGTCTCCTATTGAAAGGCGGGCAAACCGGACGCGAGCGAGGCGAAATTCTTGCAGGAATCCAGTCAGGTCATGTGCAGGTGGTGGTGGGTACGCACGCATTGTTACAGCCGGATGTGCACTTTGCCAAGCTTGGGTTGGTGATTGTGGATGAGCAACACAAATTCGGCGTGTTGCAGCGCGCACAGCTTCGTGGAAAAGCGGCCTGGCATCCCGATGTCTTGGTGATGACTGCCACGCCTATTCCCAGGACCTTAGCGATGACGCTCTATGGCGATTTGGATGTGTCGGTGATTGACCAGTTTCCTCCAGGGAAAAAACCCGTAAAGACGATGTTGTTCCCGACCGGTCAACGGAAAGAAGCTCATCGTTTGTTACGAAAGGAATTAGAAGCGGGGAGGCAGGCCTATGTGGTGTATCCGCTCGTGGAACCATCAGAAAAAATAGATTTGCAAGCAGCCGTTGAGGCTGCCGAGCAATTACGCGAAGAATTTTCTCCCTTTCGTCTCGGCTTGTTGCATGGGCGCTTGCCTTCCCGCGAAAAGCAAGCCGTTATGGCGCAGTTCAAGGAGAAGGAGATTGATGTGTTGGTGGCTACCACCGTTGTCGAGGTGGGTTTGGACGTTCATAATGCGACGGTCATGCTTATTGAGCATGCGGAACGTTTCGGGCTTGCGCAACTTCACCAATTGCGTGGCCGGGTCGGGCGAGGTCTTCATCAGGGATATTGCCTTCTGATTCATGCCCTGGGGAAAATTCCTCCCTACTCCCAGCAAATGCCCATGAAACTTGAGGCGGGTCAAAAGTTTGCCGATGAGATCATCAATAGCTCGGAAGGGAAATCGTTCTCTCGATCAACGGCCCGTCGACGGCTCGGAGTATTTGCGCAATGTGAAGATGGGTTTGCCTTGGCGGAAGAAGATTTGAAAATTCGCGGGCCTGGCCATGTTCTTGGGGTAAAACAATGGGGTGATATCGATTTTCGGGTGGCGGATTTGGCTCGAGATACCGTGCTATTAATAAAAGCCAAGCAGATGGCAGTGGAATTATTGGAACGTGATCCTGCTTTGATCCTTCCCGAACATCAGATCCTCAAGGAAACCCTTCGTCGCAAATGGAGTGAAAAGTTGGCGTTGGGGGGAATCGGATAAAACCAAGGGGCATAATTACTCTTGCAATGACCAAATGAGATGCTATTGATAGGGTTAATCCTACGTAGAAAATAGGAATCCTATCCCGATTGACCTGTCAGGAGGTTCATGGTAGATATCGCATGTCAAATTGGCATTGCCCGGATGGCGGAACTGGCAGACGCGCCGGACTCAAAATCCGGTTCTTTCACGAGAGTGGGAGTTCGACCCTCCCTCCGGGCACCAGCATGATTTCTATAATATTTTGTGACATGGATAAAGCAAAATTCATCATACATTAAAAATCGGATTCTGGAGAGATTCATCAGGGATATTTCGAGTATGGAGACCGGAGAATTGATCCCAAAAATTGACTTGACAGGGGCTACCGCCTTGACTATAGTTGGTGCCCTTGATCCTGAAATAAAATCGTATATTTGAATTAGTTCGTTTTTTTGATTATTAACTCACACTTCCAAGGAGGAGCCACATGCGGAAGGTAGGGTATTTTGGATTAGCAATGATTTTTGCAGGCTCGGTGAGCGTGGCGGTGGCGCAAGAGCGTCAACCACAGCATGTAGGGTATGGTACGGGGGTCGGAGAATCCCAGGGTGTTGGCGACAGGTCGCGGGTGATGGACCAAGACGATATGTTGCGGTACCTCTCGGCGAATGAAACCATTCAGGGAGAAGTGATGGCCATTGATCTGTCCAGCCACAGGTTGTACCTCATTAAAGGAGGGAGTTCGCAGGATGAACGGCAGACCCTGAGGGGTGCGTTGAACATCATGACCCTGTATTTAGACAATAAGACGAATTATGAGAATTTGAAGGCGATTGGGAAGGGCGACTATGTAACCGTTCAAGCTGAGAACGAGACGACAGAGGCACAGCAATTTGGAACAGGCCGGAAGTTGGTTCGTGATGTGTATGTATTAGACGGGAGTCAATTGCTAGGCGGGATCGACAACCCTAACTTTAAGGGCGGCTTTGGTCAAGGGCCTGATCCTAACATGGCTCAGGGTCAAAACATTATGAATGATAGTTATACTGGTGTGCCTGATGGGGGG
>JACDDF010000416.1 GCA_013817135.1 Nitrospirales bacterium | reverse complement strand
GTATTCAGCTCTGCGGCCAACTGGGCCTCGTCGCCGTCACTGATTCGCCTGGGCATCATCAGCTGCTGACAAGGACGTGTCTGCGGGATAGCGTGGAGTTAAGCAACTTCTGTGTAAAGCGGGAAGGGTACTGAGTTGGACTGTTGAAAAAACCTGCCAGCTGCGTTCTCATCGCTCGAAAGGCTCAACGTACCTCACGGTACCCCTCGCCCTCCTCGCGGCTTGCGGCCTTGCTGGACAGCCTTTTTGAACAGTCCCTAAATTTACGCGGAACGAGGACCATGTTTACGAAATAAAAAAGAAATGGAATCTGGGGACACAACACTCTTTTTACCGGGGCTCTTCATCGCGAATATGCAGAAAGACCGGAAAGCGAGGAATACCGTTTTCGGTCAATCCCTGGTGACGAAAGGTGACCCGGCTCTGAAGGGGTGGCGGATTGCGCCGTTGCTCATGACTGAGCCCGCTTCCGATAAAGAAGATGACCCCATTATCCGTGCGCACCTTGAGTGAACCAATCAGACCGTCAAACTGACCTTTCCCTGGCCGATATCCGATGACTGTGGCCTCGGCATCGGTGAATAATTTCAGCTTCAACAAATCCTGACTACGCCCACTGGCGTACAACGCGGTTTCCCGGTGCAGCATCAACCCTTCCCCACCGTTATCAATCACCGTGTGCAACCATTTCAACAAGTCCTCTTCACTCTCGACCCGCCGTTGGTCAATAATCCCCAGATAGAGAGAGTCGATCCCTGCCTTGAGGCGATTCATCTCGAGCACCCGTTCTTCAAACGTTCCGCCATGTGCCGGGAGATCAAAGACCATCAAGCGCACGTTTCGCCAGCCATCATGGGCTTGTTGTGTCCGGACAATGGACGACACCTCTTCATATCGGCCTCGCCCCATCCATAACTCCCCATCCAAGGGAATAGGTGGAAACCCGTTGGTAAACCATTCCGGTGCCGCAAACACGTGACCGCCTCGTGAAATCAGATGCGTGCCATCCCAACGAGCGCGTATGCCGTCAAGTTTTTCGCTGACCCGATATTGGCTGAGATCAAGGCCCTGCCGGTAGATGTCCGCCAACATCAGTTCGGGTATCGTGCCGGCTAGTGCGGTTGAGAATGGGAGGAAAATGATCAGGAGGAGTCGCGGCAACAAGAAGTTCTGAAGCCTGAGGCCTGACCCCGACATGCCCAAACCATCAAGCGTCATATTTGGTGGGGATGATCCAGGATGGGGGTCGCCTTCATTATCTCCTCTCTGGGGAGGAGTGATCTGGTCATTCGGCGATCGTGTCAATGAGTTCGATCTCTTCAGGCAATAACGCCAACTGTTCGGCCTGAAGATCCTCTTTCATGTGTGGTTGGCTGGTCGTTCCGGTCAACGGGAGCATCCCGATTTGCATGGCAAAGCGAAAGACCACTTGCGCGGGACTTGTCCCCAACCGTTTTGCGATGGTCCGAATTTCGGGGTTGGCCACCACGTCTCTGTTGGCCGTAAGGAGCGAAAAGCCCTGGTAAATGATGCCATGAGCCTGGCAAATCCCCCTCACCTCTCTATCCCATCCATGGGAGGCATAACACCGGTTTTGCACGACCATCGGTTTGGTCCTCGCCTCTTCACACAGTTGGGTGAGTTGCCCGGCCGTGACATTGCTAATGCCAATCATTTTGGTCTTCCCTGTTTGATAGAGATCCTCCATGGCCGCCCACACCTCACGGTCAGAATCTCCCAAGCCAAATCGTGAGTATGGACCATGCAATACATACGAGTTCACATAGTCGGTATGGAGGTGGGTGAGCGAGCTGGCAAATGATTGCTGCACCTGAGTGGTGAGATCTGCCGAGGCATCATAAGGAGTACGATGGTCCTGCCCGTTCACCGGCGTAAATTTCGTTTGCAAAAACAGGGTCTCCCGCTTAACTCCTTGCTTGTCGAGTGCCAGCAGAGCTTCACCCACCAGGTCTTCCCGGTAATGAATGAGCTGGTTGGCCGTGTCGATGGCTGTGAACCCCGAACCCACCGCCAATTGCACCAGATGGGTCGTGGCGCCTTCTTTCCATGCCGTGCCATACATCAATGAGGGAAGTGGGACATTATTCTGTGCTGTTAAAGTCATAACGATTCCTCCATATTCAACGACCTACCCGGCTTGTCTTCTACCTGCCAAGTTTCTGCAAGTGCGGGATGGAAATGTGAGCCCTATTCTAGCTAGTTCGCTTGTATTTTTCAGGTATTCAGGCAGTATTTGGGGAGAAATGGGAGGGGCCGTGGGATTTGACGCCGTTAGGAATGGGGTAATGGCCTGCCTGGGCAGCACAAATATTCCGGGAGACGCACTATCAATTACCACGGTTGCCGGCCAGCATTCTACAGATGTTCCCGGCCACGGGGGGAAAGAAGATCCTGATCCGGGCCGAGGGGAACGATACCCGTTGGGTTGATGTCATCGTGGGTGATGTAGTAATGGCGTTTGATGTGATCCATATTCACGGTCTCTGCCACCCCGTCGTATTGATAGAGATCTTTGAGGTAGCCATATAAATTGGGATAATCAATGATGCGCCGGATATTACATTTGAAATGTCCGTGGTACACCGCGTCGAATCTGATGAGCGTCTCGAACAGGCGCCAGTCTGTCTCCACCGGGTTTATGCCAAAGAGAAACCGCTGTGTGTTTAATCGCAATTCTAATCCATCCAGCGCCTCAAATAGACGCCGGACCGCGTGTTCGTAGGCCGGTTGAGACGTCGCAAATCCTGCGCGATAGACACCATCATTCACCTGTTCATAAATATCATCATTCAGGTGGTCAATCTCCCGTCGGAGATCAACAGGATAAAGGTCTACCTCACTGTCCGTAAAGCGAGTGAACGCCATATTGAACATCCGCATGATGTCGTCATCGGAATTACTCACGATACGGCAGGTTTCTCTATCCCATAACACGGGCACCGTCACGCGTCCGCGGTAGGCCGGATCGCTCGCCTGATAGGCGGCACTCAGAAATTGAAATCCATTGACAGGGTCGGTCGAATGTCCCGGCCCGTCTCGAAATGCCCAGCCCCGGTTATCTCGGATTGGATCGACGACCGTCATGCCGATCACCTCTTCCAACCTTTTAAGCTTTCGCACAATAATTGTACGATGAGCCCAGGGACAGGCCCAAGAGACATACAGATGGTACCGCCCATGCGCCGCGGGATATCCCGAGCTACCGTCTTCAGTCACCCATTCCCGAAACGCATCACCTTGACGCGTAAAGGCGCCTTCGCTGGATTGTTCGTCAGGAAATTGTGGTTTTTTGTTCATCGTATCCTCATTAATTTCGACGTAAAATTAGAGACGGACTAGAATTTTTTAAATGAACTTCGTGTATTTCAAAATTGCTGAAGGGTATCAAACTACTTAGATTCAACTCGTAAGTGCAACAGTTCATGAAGTGGTGGTGTCAAAGCATACCTCCTGTGGCGTGCGATAGCCGAGCGTCTTTCTGGGTCGGTGATGAAGCCAGTCTCT
>JACDDF010000415.1 GCA_013817135.1 Nitrospirales bacterium | reverse complement strand
GGAGGCTTCAGAGCTGGTCCACCTATCTTTGCGGTCTTTGGGGTCACCCCCCTTTTCCTGTTTGCCTCTCCCTCTCCAACGTTGCCGTGTGAATCGCTACTTAATCCTCTAGCCTTCCAGGTTGCTACCTACACCCAAAACACCCTCCTTCCCAATGGCATGATGGCCATTCGGTATCCGGAAACGGAGCAGGAAGTCTCTCCGCACGTCAGTGTTCATGGAGTGTTGATGGTGCTTCCTGGATTACAGGAATCACTTCCTGAAGCCTCGGATACGCACTATCGAATCATTGAGGTGGATGGCACGGTTGGTTGGATGACATACGTACTCTCGGCCCATGCCCTTTTCTATGGCATGGGAGAGGATTCATTAGGTTTTCCCGAAAGATTTGGATTAATCCTGAAGAAGATGGGCTGAACGGCAACGAACATATCAATGGCAGAGAGCCCGATTCAAGGAAGTGAAGGTGGCATACGCCTCCAATTTAGATTTCCAGACCCCCTAATTCATCGAGCAGGCGCCTGGCCCTCGGGGGTCGCCGCAGGATCCACAATTGCCTGGATCAACAATATTCATTCCACTGCCTGTCCCGCCTACGGCAAATCCTGTCAGTTGTTTTTCCAGCGTGTTGGCCTGACACTTTGGACATTCCGGAATTGTCGAGCTATGGACAAGCATTTCAAATTGATGCGAACATCCTTGGCACTTATAGGCAAATATCGGCATGGGTTCTGGACCTCCTTTTCAATGAAATGGTAAATCTATTATAGGCCACCATATGAGATAAGGACAATGGAGGTTCGCGACGGGAGGGGATTTACGGTCATGATGGAGAAGGAGAAAAAGATGTATCAAGAGGAGGAATCATTTAATCTGCGGTTTTCCCTGGAAGCCAATTTCCCGGATGAATATGAGGGTGAGGAGGATGAAAGGGCCTGGCTCGCACATTGGGAAGAAAAAGTGAAACCTGATATCGTGAAAAGTATTTTTCGCACCTTGGAACAATACCCTGACTGGGCGGCCCGCTTTCGCAATCGAGGGATGGCTGCCACGGACGAAATTGAAATTGTCTTAGAAAAAACTTATACCGATTCTACATTGAATTAACCTTATTATGATCTTTATGCCATTCGTGAAACGGTATGGAATCTTAGTCATTGCCTGGGTCTGTTTGGCTGGATGGCCTATGCCCGCTTATGCCCAGAATCTCATTTATTCCCCCACGCCGGGTAATCCGGTTGGGCGCGCTCCGCAAGCCATCACAGCGGGAGATTTCAATGGGGACGGATTGTGGGATATGGCGACGGTTAACAGCACCTCCGACGACGTCTCAGTGCTATTAGGCAACGGCAATGGCACCTTTCAATCGGCGGTGTCCTTTGGAGTCGGGAAAATTCCACTGGCGGTGGTTGCCGCCGATATGGATCGCGACGGCCGCCTCGATTTGGTCCTGGCGTTAACAGGCTCTGATCAGCTGGTTGTGCTGAAAGGTGAGGGCACCGGCCTGTTTCAGAAGTTGGCCAGTCAGGGGGCAGGAAAGGGAACGACCTTTTTAGTGGTCCGGGATGTAAACGGGGATGGGTGGAGCGATGTGGTGGCGGTGAATAGCGGACGATTTGGTTACTACCCGCCCTTTGATCTTGCGGTGCTCTTCAATGATGGCAAGGGAGGCCTGCTGGCCCCCGTGACGTATGAACAGAACGGGCGGGACGGAATGTTTCCTACCGGGGTGCTGGTCGAGGATCTGACGGGCGATGGAAAACCGGATCTTGCGGTAACGTGGAGTCAGCCGAGTTGGCGTTCCCCGAACGGGCTTGTCTCCATACTAAAGAATACCGGGAATGGGACGTTTGCTCTTGAGAAGGAACTCAAGCCTGGTTTTACCTTAAGCGCGATTCAGGGGGCCGACATCAACCATGACGGATTGGTTGACCTTGCCGTGACCAGCCTCTTTTCGGACACCGTTCGGATTCTGCTCCAGCGAGAAGGTGGAACGTTTGCCGAATTGGATCCCATTAAAGTTGGCTTTGCGCCGGTGGGAGTGACGTTTCGGGATTTTGACGGGGATCAGGAAATAGACATGGTTGTGGTCAATCGTGATTCCAATAGCTTGTCGATTTTGTTGGGGGATGGAGCCGGGCTCTTTACCTCAGCGGGACATTTCGGTGTTGGAGCCGCGCCGTCAGCAATGGTCGTGGAGGATTTTGATCAAGACCAATTCCCCGATCTGGCCACGGCCAGCACCAATGTCGATGGTGTTTCGGTACTTCTTAGCGGGGATGCGGCTATCCCCCTCCCAAGCCTAAGCACCGATGTCATGGTCTTTGAGATGGAGTCGGGCCAAGAGACGAATCCTTCCTCCTCTCCTCATATGGTGCGGGTCTCCAATATCGGATTGGGACTTCTCAAAATTGTGGATGTGAAGATTACCGGCAATGAAGCGGATGCCTTTTCTGTTGTGGATAACACTTGCGCGGATGTTACGTTGCATACGGGCGATTCGTGCACCCTCAAGGTCGGATTCGCTCCACATGAGCCGGGAACCCACTATGCCATGCTGACGGTTCACGATAATGCCAGCGGTAGTCCGCGTCGCGTGGTGTTAAAAGGCCTGGTGAAAGGTTAAGAAAGTGTCCTTCCTAGCCTGAAGGTGTAGCTGAACCAGCCCTTTTGACCCTCCCTTCCTCACGCTATTTTATTTCTGCTCTTCAAACCTATCCGACAATACGGTATGCTCTCCTTCCATTCTCTGAAGAAGAGTCTCTTCCATGTCGACTTACGGTCAATCCAGTAAAAATGTGTGGGTGGGTATCGACATTGGGGGGACCTTTACCGACTTTGTCATCTATTCCTCTCCGGAACAATCTCTCCAGCGATTTAAAATACTTTCGACCCCGGCCGATCCTGCGGAAGCGGTACTGCAAGGGTTAGCCCAACTTCCACACCATCCTGGTCGTCATATTGTGCATGGTTCCACCGTGGCCACCAATGCCATTCTGGAACGCAAAGGGGCGCGGACGGCTCTCATCACGACAAAAGGCTTTCGCGATGTGCTGCTCATCGGACGGCAAAATCGTCCTGAGTTGTACGACCTGTTCCCGGTCATTCCTCCGCCCTTAGTCCCGCGTGAATGGTCATTCGAAATCTCGGAGCGGGTGGATTGTGAAGGGAACATCCTGACGCCTCTTCAGGAAGAGGACCTTGACTCAATTCTTGAAATGTTACGACAGGACGGGATTCAGTCGGTGGCCGTGTCATTTCTGTTTTCCTTTGTGAAACCTGATCATGAGCAATGGGTAACGAAGCGATTGCGTGACGAAGGGTTCTTTGTGACGGGCTCTTCTGAAATCCTGCCGGAATTTCGGGAATATGAACGAACCAGTACGACGGTGGTGAATGCCTATGTGTCTCCGGTTCTCGATACCTATTTGGGCCGTTTAGAACGGGAGATGAATCCGGCCGAGTTCCATATTGTCCAATCGAACGGGGGGCGTATTTCGGTCGCCCAAGCGCGAGGACATGGCGTCCGCTCCATTC
>JACDDF010000414.1 GCA_013817135.1 Nitrospirales bacterium | reverse complement strand
CCATTATATTCAAACCCCAATCGCCTGGTGAACTCGGAATAGGCAGGCATTTCCTCCTGATCGACTTTCCCGTCCTTCAAGATATTGGCGATGTGCTCATTCAAGGTATTGGTGGCCTTCACGTACCCTTCATAGAGTTTTAAATGCATCTCAAGGGTTTTATCTGAAATGCCGTTCAATCCTCTGAGATTAAACTCTTTAGCTGTATATGGTTGTTTGGATTTCATACGACGTCTTACTCCTCAACCTCTAATCTGCCCACACCATTCCGTTTCTCACATTTTCTATAACTCAACATACACTTTGAATTACCCCAGAATACGGCAGGGACAAAACATGTGTAACTATTGAAAACCCTTGACCCTATCAATCCGAAGGGCACCTTTTCCTGAAGGATTGGGAGAGACGGACCCTCACCACCCCAACCAGGGTTTTGCCTAGTCGTGTACCATATGACTTTGAACTATATTGGAATATCACGTGTTCAGGATCGCTGATCCATGAAAAGAAACCTCCAAATGTAACGTGGGAGTGTTCATTTATGAAAATTCAGGTCACCCTATCCGATCAAATGGGCAAGGATTTAATGGAGTTGCAAGCCGACTTGGGGTTGGAAAGGATTGAAGATCTGACAATTCATTCGTGGAATGTTTTGCGTTATCTTTTGAAAACCATTCGAAATGATCGTTGCACTCTTTCTCCTGAGGCGGTTCAGTGGATTTCCCAACAGGTGATGAAGACGCCTCCCAAAGAATCTTCTCAGGAAACGCCCGCCTTCTCGCATCAGGAAATTGATACACGAATCCTGGAGGAAATTCATCGTTTGCTCGATGATGACCATATCGATCAGGCATTAAAGGTCACCCACATTCTTAAAATACTCCGTTCTCATGGAATCGAAAGCCCGGAGACTCAACAGGTGAAAACCGAAATGCTGCTGACCGCCGCGGAAACGTTTGCAGCCGAAGGTGATCCCGAACATGCAGCTCAGCTTATTAGCGATGCCGCCAAAGAAACCGGCGGTAATACCTAAGGGCGCGAAATAGAACCATGTATCAACGCTAAGGAAGAATGGAGGTCGAAGTACCCCTATCGTGTAGTCCTGCCTCCATAATAGAATTTTTTCAGATTCCTATCAAAGAGCCCTCTCTTGCCTCTCCCGAATGTTGATTAATTTCATGGGGATAGAATAGACTAACCCTCCCTGATGACTGTCATCGAAGAAGCCGGCAATATTATTGTGCTTTAAAAAAAAGCCAAAGCCCTCGCGTCTACAGAGTTCACACGGGATTGGCTGTTGGAGGTAAAGTTAGTGCTTTCTAACGAACCTAAATTTCTCATCACGGCCAAGATTAAAGAATTTTCCATCCCACCCATCACCGACGGGCTCGTCATTGGGAAAAACGCGGCAATCGGTGTCAACGCCTTACAAAAAGCGCTCAAGTTGCTCATACCGGAAGAATTCAACCATATCGAGATTCAGGACGATGTCATCAATAGTATGCTGATACGATGCTCCATCGCCAGAAGATTAACCGAAAAGCGCGTGGTGGCTTTTCTTCTTCACCAGGTAAAGCCATTGATGATGGCGGACGAAATCCTCCACATTCAGTTAGACACAGAAATCACCATTACCCAAGAATTATAACACTGTCTCGTGGTTCAATTAACCGCACAGGATGCCATGAGTCCATCAATTATGATGGTTTCCGCAGACATGCGGGTGTGTGACCTCAACCATCCCTCCGGATTAAAAAATTATGAAGCCTATGCGGTATTTTCGGAATTGGTGAATCAGGATCCCTCCGAGCACTTTCTCGGTATCGTCCCCAAACACCTGGTAGGCCGGTATCCCTATAGGACCTTTGCAGACCTTCTTCCCTTCTCGACATCCACAACTGTCGAATCCTCCACTCCTCTCGATGACCTGTACATGGATTTTCAACAAAATCGGGTTGATGCCTTTTCCGTCATGGAAACCGGGAAACGTTTTGTCGGAGCGGTCACACCCACAAGTCTGCTTGAGACTCTCTTGCATCGGGAACAATTTCTTACCGCACGACTTCAAAAGGAGATCGGTGAGAAAATTTCCGCCGAACGGCAATTACAGCAAACCAGAAAGGAACTGGATCATCACTTAGAGAATCGAGTTGATGTTATGGGTGACTATACAACACAACTGTCGGCTCTTTCGGAAAGTATCGCATCAGATGAAAAACGCGAACGGAAGTCATTGGCGAGTGAGCTTCATGATCACCTGGCACAAATATTGGCAGTTGGCCGAATGAAACTGGCTCAAGGAAGCCAATTGACACAAGATTCTGAAATCCTGAATCTTCTGAATACCGTCGATCAATTCCTTCACGAATCCTTGACGTATACGCGAACCCTGATGACGGAGTTGACCTCCCTTCATCTCCATCAATCTGGCCTGTTGACGATGTTAGAAAAGCTGACGGAAAAGATGAGGCATTTTGGATTGACTGTCCTCATCGAACCAGCAGGCCCTTTGCCAGATTTATCGGAAAATCAAGCATTTCTTCTCTATTGGTCCATTCGCGAATTATTATTTAATGTCGTGAAACATGCCCAGGTCGAACAGGCCACCATCATGATTCAACACCTGCACGGCACCCATCTGCAATGTATCGTTTCGGATGTGGGACGGGGTTTTGATACTGAAAAAGCGCCCCTACCAAACCTTGGTCAGAACCATTTCGGTTTATCCGGCATTCAGGGAAGAATGACCGCTCTTCAGGGAACCATTTCCTTCGACTCTTTTCCCGGCCAGGGTACACGGGTCTCACTGACTATCCCCCTTCCCTCCGCTTCTCTCTGATCTTGGATCGAACACATCCAGGGTTTTGAGCAGTGTACTTTCTCCCTCTCTTTGATACCCTTTCAAACGGTGTAGCCATGCTTAATCACAACGTCTGTTACTGCCCTCTTTCGGAAGGATTCAGAAGAGATCTTCTATCGAATCTCTTAGCGTTGCAAAAACCTCGAAACGCCTGGAGGTCCCAATGACATCCCCCTTCAAACATTTTTTGGTATGGTTGACGTTTTCATTATTCATCGCAGCCATGATGGAAAATGCAGATGGCCAGATCTTGTATGTCCCTGTACCAGGATTTGACGAAGCCTTGTCTCCCGGGGAATATGACCCGCTTGCCGGAGACGATATTCCCAAGGAAGTACTCTCAGACGGGAAATTGGAAAATCGAATTAAAAGGCAGTTGGACAGGAGTCCTTTTGTGAATGGGAACATCACGGTTCAAGTCGACGATGGCACTGCAGTACTCTCAGGATCCGTCGAAAACCGGGATGCTATGGCCATTGCCGTAGAAATCGCCTATGACGCCGGAGCTACGAATGTACACAATCATCTACACCTGAGAGATCATTTGGACCGTCCATGGACTAAAATGACCGACCGGGAACTGAAAGAGGCAGTGGAAGACGAGCTTTATTGGAGCCCCTTTGTGAATTCGGTTCCCATTCGTGTGCAAGCTCAAAATGGTATCGTCACACTCTCAGGACGA
>JACDDF010000413.1 GCA_013817135.1 Nitrospirales bacterium | reverse complement strand
GTCTTGTGGCCAGTGAAGTGGCGGGGCTGGTCAAAGCCTTTCCCGGTAAAGAAGGGCAGTTTGTGAAGAAAGGCCAACTGCTCGCCAGTCTTCGAACAGACACGCTGGACATCCGTCGTGACTCGGCAGTGGCTTCGCATCGTGAAGCCAAAGCCCGCTATGAACAGGCGCAGAAGGATTTGGACCGAATCAAGGTGTTGTTTGCCAAAGAACTGGTGACTCAAAAAGAAATGGATGATGCGGTTGTTGAAGAAAGCGCTCTAGAAAAGAGGCTGATTCAATTAAAAGCGGAAATTCGACTGGTACGTGATCAAGTGACCAAATCAATGATCATGGCGCCTTTTCCCGGTTGGATCACGAAAGAATATACGGAAATCGGCCAATGGGTGGTGGAGGGTGGACCAGTCGTGGAATTGGTGGATCTGTCTCAGGTCGAAGTGCAAGTGCCGCTCCCGGAAGAATATGTGCGGGATGTCAGGGTCGGGGATCCAGTGGTGGCTGTGTTCGATGCCTTGCCTGGAAAAGAGGTTGAAGGAACAGTCTTTTCCGTCATCGCCCAAGCCGATCGGGCGGCACGGACGTTTCCGGTCAAAGTCGTTTTGGCCAATCCGGAGTTACGCATTAAAAGCGGGATGGTGGCACGGGTGAAGTTAGCCGTGGGCGCTCCTTACCAGGCGGTGGTGATCCCCAAGGATGCTCTGGTGCTCAAAGGGGGCAAGGAATTCGCGTTCATTGTGGCCAATAATACCGTCACACAAGTCACGGTGATCCCCATAGCCCATTTTGAGAACGTGGTTGAAGTACAGGGAGCTATTGAGGAAGGCATGCAGATAGTGGTGGAAGGGAATGAGCGTCTTCTGCCCGGGCAGTCCGTCAGAATTTTAGAGGAGCCGGCGGAAGCATGAATCTGGTTCATTCAGCCATCCGTTATCCGGTCAGCACGGCAGTGGGTGTGCTCTTAGTCGTGTTGTTCGGCATTGTGGCGTTGGTGAAGTTGCCGGTGCAGCTGGCACCCGATGTGGAAAAGCATGAAGTCACGGTGGATACCCGGTGGCCCGGGGGCAGTCCGCATGAAGTTGAACGTGAAATCATCGATGAGCAGGAAGAGCAACTTAAAGGCGTCGAAGGCCTGGAGAAAATGTTCAGCGAAAGTTCCTATGGTCAGGGGAAAGTCATTCTTCGATTTCCCACAGGAACGAATACCGACACTGCCTTACTCCAAGTCTCCAACCGGTTGAATCAAGTCAAAGAGTATCCGCTTGAGGCGGATGAACCCGTCATTAGCAGTGCGGATACCCGTGGGGCCGCCATGGCCTGGTTTATTTTAGACACCTTGGAAGGCAATCCCGTCAATATTGAAACCATGCGGGATTTTGCAGAGGATATCATTAAGGCTCGTTTCGAACGGGTCAAGGGTGTAGCGGCTTCGAATGTTTACGGTGGGCGGGAGCGGGAGCTTCGGGTGACGGTCGATCCGGCTAAATTAGCGTCCAGAGCGTTAACCATTATGGACCTGGCTCGAGCGTTAGATCAGGAGAATCGGGATTACAGTGCCGGAGATTTCGATGAGGGGAAGCGGTCGTATGTCGTACGTACGGTGGGGGAATATCTCAATCCGCAGGATGTGGAAAATGTCATCATTGCCAGGCGTGATGGCGCGTCGGTGTATGTGCGGGATGTGGCGACCGCCCATATTGATTACAAGGATTCGACCGTTGTGGTGCGACAAAAAGGCCATCCCGCTATCGCGATCAACGCGATTCGGCAGACCGGCGCGAATGTGTTGGAAGCAATGGACGGTCTGCGCGAGGCCGCCAATGAGCTCAATGAAGAAATTTTGAAGGCACGAGGGTTTCAGTTATTTCAGGTCTATGATGAAACCATTTACATTGACCGTTCACTGTCTCTTGTGCAGCAAAATTTGATCGTGGGGAGTTTGTTGGCGATCTCCATCTTGTATTTATTCCTTCGCACGGGCAGTAGCACCCTGGTGGTCGGTCTGGCCATTCCGATCAGCATGATGGGGACGTTTATTATGCTGTGGGCGTTGGGACGGAATTTCAATGTGATCAGCTTAGCCGGGATGACGTTTGCTGCCGGGATGTTGGTGGATAACTCGATTGTGGTGCTGGAAAATATTTATCGTCACCGGGAATTGGGGAAATCGTTATTTCAAGCGGCCTACGATGGCACTGTCGAGGTATGGGGCGCGGTGCTGGCCAGTACACTCACCACGATTGCGGTGTTTGTGCCGATTGTGTTCATGGAAGAACAATCCGGCCAGTTGTTTCGAGATATTGCCATTGCGATTAGTGCCGGTGTGGGTTTGAGCCTGGTGGTCTCAATGACCGTGATTCCTTCGTTATCTGCGCGAGTCCTAACGACGGTCAAAAAACCCAAAGAGAGAGAAGCCTCCACTGTCTGGAATGCATCACCATTGGCGGACAAAGGCTTAGCGGAAAGACGGCCTTCCGGGTTGGAGCGCATCAAAGAGGCGTTGGGTTCTCTCGTCTATGACCTCAGTGGAAGTGTTTTCTGGCGGAGTGTGACCATTTTGGGGTTCACCTCGATTGCCATTGTCCTAAGCTGGGCTTTGTTGCCGAAGGCGGAGTATCTGCCTCAGGGAAACCGGAACCTGGTCATTGGCATTCTGTTGCCTCCGCCGGGTTATAACGCCAACGAATTTGTCAAAATGGGAAAGCCGATTGAATCGACCTTAAGCCCTTATTGGGACGCGAAGCCTGGTTCCCCGGAGGAAGCCGCTCTGGATGGCCCCAGCATTGCCAATTTTTTCTATGTGGCGCGGGGGCGGTCAGTCTTTATGGGCGGTCGAGTGAATGATCCTGACCGGGTCAAAGAATTGATCCCCCTGTTTCGCCGAGCCACGGCCGATCTTCCAGGCGTTATTGGTATCATCACCCAACGCGGCCTGTTTGAGCGTGGCCTGGGCGAGGGACGAAATATTGATATCGAAATCACCGGGCCGGAGCTGGATACGCTGGTCGGGTTGGGTGCTCAGGTGTTTGGTCAGGTGAAAGGGGTGCTGCCCGAGGCGCAGGTCAGGCCTATTCCCAGTTTGGATTTGGGAAGCCCGGAAGTCCGTGTCACCCTGAAACGGGATCGGGCGGCCGATGTGCAAATGACCAATCAGGAACTCGGATTTACCATTGATGCCCTGGTCGATGGGGCAAAGGCCAGCGACTATCAATTTGAGGGCGATGAAATTGACCTGACAATTCGTGGGATTGATCGGTATGCCAATCAGACGCAGTCGCTCAATTCCATTCCGATTTATACCAAAGGCGGGCAATTGACGACGGTCGGCAATATTGCCGATGTCACATTAGTCTCGGGGCCGGAACAAATCAATCATATTGAACGGGAACGATCCATTGTGATTCAGGTCATCCCGCCGGTTGAGATGGCGCTGGAGGAAGCGATGGATGTAATTCGAACGCAAATCCTGGGGCCGTTGAAAGAAGGCGGGGCGTTAGGACGTTTGTATAATATCCGGCTGTCGGGCACAGTCGATGATTTAACAGAAAC
>JACDDF010000412.1 GCA_013817135.1 Nitrospirales bacterium | reverse complement strand
GCTTCAAGATATCAAACACCGACGCGACGACATGATGAAGCTTACAGGGGGCAAAGCGTGGGGGGCTCGTCAAACCCTTCACGCAATCGGCAATTTCCTTGACTCGCTCTTGAATCCGTTTTGCGTTATTCGCTACCATCTCAATGACTTCCAGGCATAATTCATGGCTCGCTCGGCCTTTGTCAGGATCAAAATTTGGAAGATCGGCGAAGACGGTATTCATCTCATCTCTCAGGAGAGACGTCCCACACAGGACCGGCATCAGCATATTTTTCACGTCATGCCCAATGTCTCCCAGGATTCGAGCCACCTCCGCTAATTTGGCTTCCTGAAATAACCGCGCCTGCTCGATGGCCAGTGCCGTGAAAGCCCCGATGATCATTAAGATGGCCACATCGTCCTGATTTAACCTGTACTCGCGCTTATTCATCACCTCCAGGACTCCAATGGGATGTCCTTCCCATCGGTTAAGGGGAATGGCTATTAGGTCCCTGGTGTGGAATCCGGACAGTTGATCGATTTCCTCAAGGTGGCGCTGAACTTCCTTCACATCTTTTATCACCACAGGTTCTCCTGTGGCGAAAACCGATCCCGCAATTCCTTGCGTCCAGGGAAATGCCGTTCCGGGCCTGAGAGGTTGGTCACCAATTGAATGGTAAAACACCAATTCCTTCGTTTCCGGATTGGCCAACAACACGGAACCGGCTCGGCAGTTCACAACCTCCAAGGCTATCTTTAATCCTTGTTCCACCACCTCTTCCACGCTGAGATGCTGAAAAAGTGCCTGGCTAATTCTCCGGGCGGCTTCCAGTTCCCGCTCTTTTCGATCAAGTTGGTTCGAGGGATTCACGTCTGGTTCCCCAATGGCGTCAATGTTGACCTATTTTTCACCATAGCGGTATCACATTTGGAGGGTTATCAGAAAAGCGTAGCAAATTTTTTAAAAAATAGCTTGTAGGGCCTTGAAGGAACCACTCAGGAGGAAGGGGGGCAAAGAGGATCAGGTAAAGTCAGGGCTATTATTTCTCTAGTGTCCCCACTTTATCCCATGGTTCCAAGGGTGGATTTTTGATGTACTGTTCACAGAGTTGGAGATAAAATTCCGAAGGTCCATCTCCATCAACAAATTCAACACACTGAGAAAACATTTCTCGTGCTACATTCCAATCTTGCATTCTAAATGCACCAAGGCCCTTGGCAAAGATCCCATTCGCCGTCATGAGGTTTTGGGCAGACTCCTCCAGGCGACTGATGAGTTCGTGGATGACAAGCGACTGCTCCTTTCCTTTTAGCTTAAATTGTCCAAGCTCTCTTAAAAGAAGGACTCCTTCAAGTCCATGGACGACAACGTCCGTCACCGCGATTGTCGTTCCAAGATATTTATTCAATCCTTCCACCCGTGAAGCCGTATTGACCACATCTCCCGCTGGACGGTACTCATAATGATCGACAGCCCCCACCGTTCCGATGGTCAATTGCCCGCAGTGCAACCCGATCCTGGTGGGAAGACTGTACGGCGCCACCTCCTGGTTAAACCGGTCAACAGATTTCGCAATATCCAAGGCAGCGAAACAAGCTTGCTTTCTCATGCCCAGCTCATCCTGGGGCGCTTTCCAGATCGCCAGGATCGAACCTCCCTTCAGGTCAACGATGAGCCCCCCATGATGGCGGACGGGCGTAAAGAGCGCTTCAAAGTATTTCCCGAGCATATTGCTCAATTCCTGGGGATTTAATTTTTCCGATAAGGTCGTGTAATTTGCGGCATCGGTAAACAGACAGATTCCATAGACGACTTGAGGGCCGCCCTGGAGATTGTCGAGGTCCCGGGACAGCGCATCCACCACATCATTGGGCAGATATTCGCCAAAAGCCTTCCGCATATTCTTTCGCTCCGTATCGGTCTCGTAATAGTTCCACAAAACCGCACTCCCTAACGCCAGCGGACCCTGCACTAACAAGGGAATCACAAGGGGAGACCACGTGAAGACGGCTTGAAATGCATAGGCGGCTCCTCCCAGATATAGGATACTCAAGACCAGGACCGCCCCGGCCGCCAACACCGTCGGAACCAACCGGCAAATGATCCCAAGAAGCAGTCCCCAACACAGAAAAAGCGCTATTTGCGCACGCAGGCTCATGGGTACCACGGAAGAACCCTCCAACATGTTGGCAAGAGCCGTGGCAGCAATTTCCACGCCTCCAATAAAGACCCCATTCGCTTGGGAAAACACCGTGTAAAAACTATCCTTTCGTTCCGCCAGCAACATTTCGGAAAGTCCAACAAAGACGGCTTTGTCAGATCAATTCGGGCACCCATGGTGGCGTCGGCCTCGGATTCCAGGACCTGATAATACGTAAGGGTGGAAATCGTCCGTGGAGGGCCATAGAAATTGAGATACCGGCTGTGTGCGTTTCCGTAAGCCTTGATAAGTGCGTTGAGTTGCCGGAAGTTCTTCACATCGGCCTGGTGAGATCCCGCATGGCCGAGGGCCTTGAGCATGTCTCCTGCCAAATGCGGATCCCCCTCAAAGAGCTCTCTGATATTCCGCACCAACTCCACCAGGCCCTTGCTTGTTCGTGCCGACTCAAAATCATTTGGAAGTTGGCCGGTTAAATTGGGACGCACCTGCTCAAGGAGCTGAATAAACGGTTCATAGACGGGTGAAGAAAACAATTGGAGTGCCAGGATGGGAAACGTTGGCGCATCGCCGGCTCCTTGTTGAAATGTCCAATACTGGTTCACCCTAGACGGGATTCTTGGAAGCACAAACGGCCCGGTTCCGGCGGCCGCTTCCTTGAAGGGCGCAAATGGCTTCGAGGTTTTCACAATGTTATCCGCGTCTGCCCGGGGTTCTGCCATCACACCCCTGGAAACTTCCTTTGCGATCAACGTATCCGCCAACACAACATTCCCGGCTCTTTCAATAGCTTTTTCAAAATTTACATCCTCCTCCGGAGATCGGGCTTCCAGAAAATGCACGTCAAAAATTATGACCTTGGCTCCGGTCTGCACCAGCCGGTCCGTTAATCGCGCATGAAGCGAGGCCGGCCATTTATCGGGATTGTCAGGGACGTTGAGATGCTCTGAGGAATCATGATCAATGCTCACGACCACGACGTCAGTCGGCGGCAGCCTGACACCTCGTAATTGGAACAAGAGTTCTAATCCAACATCTTCTTCAAAGCTTCGCGAGAGAGGGACAACACTGAGGACAACCCCAACGATTCCGATGAGCAGACCAAACAGACACGCCTTTAGGAGTTTGGCCACCAATGATTCTCCTCTGATCTGGCAATCTCATTCCCGAAGATGCCACCAGAACCGTCAGTACCCCCTGACCCACGTGGGCGTTCCTGAACGACCTATCCCATCAGCTCCACTCTCGTCGGCCCCTGAGAAGCAAACCCCAATCAGCCCTCCTCACAAAGGGAGACCAGCCGTCGGGACAACCTTCACAATCTCGGTGGAGGAGGGTGCACAGGAAGATGCAGATAAAACGTTGTGCCCACACCCAGCTCACTCTCTACATAAATACGTCCTCCATGGGCA
>JACDDF010000411.1 GCA_013817135.1 Nitrospirales bacterium | reverse complement strand
CACGTGCCGCTTGGGAATCACCAACATATGCACCGGCGCTTGAGGATTGATATCGTTAAACACGAACGTATGTTCATCCTCATACAGTGCGTCGACGGGAATGGCCCCTTTCACGATTTGACAGAAAAGACAATCACCCATGAGTAGGGCCTCCTTCGGTCTGTCGAATTCCTGATTTGCCAAATCGCTTGCCAAGCTCTTGATAGACCTCTTCAGGAGGAATGGAAAAATGCCCGAGCATGATGAGGGTATGAAACCACAAATCAGCCATTTCATAAATAATTTCTTCCCGATCGCCATTTTTCCCAGCGAGCAGGACTTCGCCGGCTTCTTCCACCACCTTTTTCAAAATACGATCGAGGCCTCCTTCCATTAATTTCGACACATAGGAATCAGGACTCGGGTTGGCTTTCCGATCGCCGACCATTTCATACAGGCGCCGGGTAATTCCGCCCCAGGCCGTACCGGAAAAGAGAGCTGCTTCCTCTTCAGAAGTCGAAGAAGGCATGGGAGAAAAAAAACATGACCGGTTTCCGGTATGACACGTCGGTCCAATGGGTTGGGCTTTCGCCAATATCGTATCCCGATCACAATCCACAAATATTTCCTTCAAGAGTAACTCATGGCCGGACGTCTCGCCTTTTTTCCATAACCGGTTTCGGGATCGACTCCAGAAATGAACCCGTTGGGATTCACAAGTCGCTTCCCATGCTTGTTGGTTCATGAACCCCACCATCAACACCGTCCCATCCAACCAATCCTGCACAACACAGGGGAGCAATCCTTGTTCATCAAACTGCAATGGGCTCATCGAAGAAACTTCGCTCATGGGTCGTTATGAAATTGAAACCGGGACGGTTCCCGGGCGGACAGGGATACCCTGTTGAGCCAAATACGATTTGGCTTGCCCGATTGAATACGTTTGATAATGGAAGATCGATGCCGCCAGCACCGCATCTGCCTTCCCCACATGGAACGCCTCATACAGGTGCTGAAGCGTGCCAGCCCCTCCAGAAGCAATGACGGGAATGGAGACGGACTCGGAAATAGCCGCAGTTAAGGCTAAATCATAGCCGTCCTGCTGTCCGTCCTGATCCATGCTGGTCAGCAGAATTTCTCCAGCTCCATAGTTCCTCATCCGTTTCCCCCACTCAACGGCATCCAGGCCGGTCGAGTTCCGCCCTCCATGGGTAAACACTTCCCACCCGGGTTCACCCCCTTCACAAGTGGTCGCCCGTTTCGCATCAATGGCCACGACGATACATTGCGAACCAAAACGATTGGCGGCGGCTTTTACGAAGTCCGGGTGCTCCACAGCAGCTGTATTAATGCTGACTTTGTCCGCACCGGCCTCTAATAACCGGCGAATATCCTCAATCGTCCGGATCCCTCCCCCAACTGTGAGAGGCATAAACACCTGCTCCGCAGTCCGAATCACCACATCTAAAATCGTATCACGCTTTTCATGGGAAGCGGTAATATCCAGAAAACACAACTCGTCCGCACCTTCACGATCATACACCTGCGCAACGTGAACCGGATCTCCCGCATCGCGCAAATTCACAAACGAGACCCCTTTTACCACTCGCCCGTCTTTGACATCCAGGCAGGGAATAATTCTCTTCGTCAGCATGATGTTCGAGACGCTTCTGCCGAGGCCACCATTTCAAGAGCCGCTTTCAAATCCAAGGTCCCTTCATACAGGGCCTTTCCAATAATGATTCCGGAAATCTTGCTTCCAAGCGCCTGAATGGTCTGCACATCCTTCAGTACGGTGACTCCACCAGAGGCAATAACGGGAAACGGCGAGATGTCCACTGCATCCCGTAGAGCTGAAATATTTGGTCCTGCCAACATGCCGTCCCGGGAAATATCCGTAAAGACCATGCCTCCCAAGGGTAAATCTTTTACTGATTCAAAGACCTGTTGTGGGGTCAGACTGGACACGGTCTTCCACCCATGCACCGCGACTAAACCCTGCTTGACATCAATCCCGATTAAAACTTTAGAAGGAAACTCTTTCGCGGCTGCCGCCAAGAACTCCGCATCCTGTAATGCCGCTGTTCCAATCACGACCCGGTCGACCCCACAGGACAGGTAGGCACGAATCGTTGAGGTGTTTCGGATGCCCCCACCGACCTGCATGGGGATCGTTAACCGCTTGGTGATGGCTTCAATGTGGGATAGGTGCTTGGGTATTCCGGTCACCGCCCCGTCTAGATCCACCACATGGAGGTAGCGGGCCCCAAGACTCTGCCAATGTTCCGCCATCGCCACAGGGTCATCAGAATACCTGGTGACCTGCTCCATCTCGCCCTGTCGCAACCGGACACATTTCCCGTCCTTCAGATCAATTGCAGGGATGAGCATCATCAGTAGGAGCCCTCATTCAAAGATTGAGCGGGAAGACGAGGCCCCTGTTCGCCCAGGCCGACTGGAAAGGCCTTCATCACTTTCTGCACACCCAATTCAGCAAGTTCATCGACCGTGACAAATCCTCCTGCTTCAAAAAATCCCACCAAATCCTCCGTGAGCGGTTTTTGTTGTTCAAAAAATTCCCCGGTCCATAAGACCATTCCGTCCGATGGTCTCAGGAGGTACACTTCAAAACCAACCGCCGCCGGCTTGGCTCCAAATTTACTTCCATCACGCTCACGGTACGTCCGTACGAGCCCCGCCAGGACTCCATCAACCTTTAACCGGGTTCCGACCTCTTGAGCCATGACGGTCAATGCCGATTGAGCTTCCTGAGTTCCCTTGCTTAACATGGCAGAGGACTCCTCTGGACCTATCACCCTCAGCGAAGGTCGGCCGCTCAATGCAGAAACCACCTGTGTCGTAATTCGCTGGGCTGCCGTATCGGGCACCAAATAGCGTTCTTTTCTGGAATCCATCATTTGCACCCGATCAGTGCCGGGCAAGCGAAATTGTGTGCGGATTTCTTCCGAATCCATTACGCCTCCGCGAGCCGAACTATTCCCCCACTGAGGAGTTTGGATCGCTTGAAAAGGAAGAATGGCAAGACTGGATATTCGGGATGGATCAAATTGTGGAGAAGCCTGGACTTGAACCTTCGAAGGAACACAGCCCACACCGAGACAACACCACCCGATCAGGCTGATGACAAAAAACCTGGCAGGCAACGGTATTGACCGTCCATGGATCGCAAGACACATTCCCCTCATTGCCAATCACCAAAATTCTTCAAGACCTGCAACCCGACGGCCTGACTCTTCTCGGGATGCCATTGTGTGGCAAAGATATTGTCTTTCCAGACGCTACTCGCAAAGGGAATTCCATATTCGGTTTGGGTACTGACGAGAGCACAATCCGCGGGTTCAACATAGTAGGAATGCACAAAGTACACATAGGAGTCGGAGGCAATGCCACGTAAGGGCGGAGCGACCATGTTGACCTGAATCGTATTCCAGCCCATATGAGGAATCTTAAACGACGCCTCACCATCATCGGACGGACGGGGAATCGCTTTCACCTTTCCGGCCAGGATCCCTAATCCTTTGTGACACCCAAATTCTTCACTTTCCGAAAACAATAATTGATAGCCTAAACA
>JACDDF010000410.1 GCA_013817135.1 Nitrospirales bacterium | reverse complement strand
GCCTCACCGTAACCGGAGCAGGTGTCATCAACTCGCCCGCCGGAACTCCTGACAAAGACCGTTCCTCCTTAATCGCATGGAGAAGATCGAACTCACTCACAATCCCAAGCAAATGCCGGTCCTAGTCAACGATCGGCACGCTCCCAAAACCTTCCTCGGTCATCGTCTGCGCCAATGCTTCTGCTGAATCCTCCGAATGATAGGCATACACGGCATCTTGCATGAATTGCTCGGCAATAAGACCTTTAAAGTCCCGGGCTCCAACCATGTTATCAACGCGTCGCATAATCCATCCCTCCTTGTGCAGGGAAATTGGATGAGCTTTTTTATTGAAAGACCACCGGGCAACCGCGGGTCTTTCAATCCAAAACCACTCTCCACATTCCCAAGGCTATGAGGCTAAAAATAAGACCTTCGACCATTCCTTCCCCCCCAACTGCCAAACGGGGGCTGAACAACCACATTTTCCACATCATCCATCCCTGACACGCTTTTCGCATGGTCCCACCTCCTTCCCCTCCTCAACGACACTCACCTAGAGAATTTCATATTCATCCTTGGATATGTCATGTTTGTCTCATCACGAAAACAAGAAGGCCTTCCGGGCATGTGCATCCCCGAAAGGCCTTCTTGTGGATCAATTCCGATAGGGTGAAGAAATAATGATTTACCCCATGACGACCTCGATTTTTAGGTTTTTTCTACCCTGCTCTTTTTTTGAATTAAAGTAAAGGGCCTCATTTTAAGAAAACCCGCACACAGGCACGATAGAATGGGCTGTGAGAAAAAAAGGACACGAGTTGAACCACTGGAAAAACCCATGACGGGTTTTTCAGCATTCCCGTAAAATCCTTGAAAACCGCGACTTACATGGTCCCTACCATTATGTCTCCCCGTCTAATATGAGGTAAGATTTCCTAGAGGTCCTCTCACTCAACTAATTATGAAACTACGTCGCCCACAAGACACCTTAGCCAATTGCTGTTGGCTGGCCCGTATGGCCGATAAAGTGCGGGCTTCTCAACAAGGGAAGTTCCCGCTTCTCTATCGCGTGTCGTTGGGCAGTCCGATTGGCGTTGACGGCTATTTTCTTCGGCACTTCAGGCTGTCTTTTCGTCAATTTCGAAATGCCGTCATGGAAGCTCCTACGGACAAAGATCTGGAACAGTGGTTCCTCGGTCAGCCGGGAGTGAATCCCTCAACTATTTCGAGCTGGAATGACTTTGCCCCCAGGCTAGGCACTCCTGGCTACCCTGTCTCTTTTGTACGACATCTCATAAAATGGTTTGTCTATCCCAAATCCATCAAGCAACCAGTGAACAGTCTCTTTGAAATGATCGAACAGGATGAAGCCCCTTAAGACCGCTCCATTCCTGGTGTCGTGGCACCTAACCCAAAACCAATATTTCCCCTCCTGTAAAGGATGTGAACCCGCATGAACTATCAGGCCATTTTGGATGAAATCCATCAAGAAATTCTGCACCGGTTACCATGCGGAACCGTCGCAACGTATATTCCCCAACTCGCCTCCGTTTCCCCTCAAAAATTTGGGATGGCGGTTCAGACTATTGACGGTAAAGTCTTTCACGTTGGTCACGCATTGGAGCCCTTCTCAATTCAAAGCATTTCAAAAGTGTATACACTGACTCTCGGAATTTCATTTGAAGGCGACAAAATTTGGACACGGGTCGGACTGGAACCATCGGGATCAACCTTCAACTCTCTCGTCCAACTGGAGTATGAGCACGGTATACCCAGAAATCCGTTTATCAATGCGGGAGCCCTGGTCATCTCCGATATCCTCCTATCTCATTTACAGGATGCCAAATCTTCTTTTCTCAATTACGTCCGGCAACGGGCCAATAATGCCGCCGTTCAAGATGATCCCGAGGTGGCGCGTTCCGAACGACAAAGCGGCTTTCGGAATGCGGCCATGGCCAATTTCCTCAAAAGTTTTACCAACCTCACGAATGAGGTTGAAGAGGTCCTGGAGTTTTATTACTTTCACTGCTCACTGTCGATGAGCTGCATAGACCTGGCGAAAGGATTTCTCTTTCTCGCCAACAAAGGTCACTGTCCTTGGACCAATCAGCAGGTACTCACCCAGAGTCAGACAAAGAGAGTGAACGCCCTCATGCTGACCTGCGGGACCTATGATGCGGCCGGAGACTTCGCCTTCAATGTCGGATTGCCAGGGAAAAGCGGCGTGGGTGGTGGGATTGTCGGGGTGATTCCAAACCGGTTAACGGTTGCCGTGTGGTCACCAGGCCTAAACGAAAAGGGCAATTCATATGCAGGGCAATACGCGCTCGAACTGTTTACCACCAAGACAGGAGTGTCGATTTTCTGAATCAGACATAAGGATACCCCCAAGCATGACCACCGGCTTTCCATGAGCAGCCCCTTTGAGATAATCAAATAGACATGAAACCTCCAAATATTCGGACGTGTCTCAACCATGACACCCAATGGCTGAACCTGCAAAAGAGGAGATACCAACTGCCGGTTCATCTACCCAAGAGCCACCTATGCTCCGCCAACATCTTTCTGTGCCTGCTCGTCACGCTAAGCGGGCATGTGGCCTTGGCTGCTCCAAAGGTTGAACCCGAAGGAGAAAAGGGAGAAGGGGTGTTTGTACCGGGGAGACCGGTAACAAATGAAAGTGTGGAGGCGGGACTCCTCAAAATACGACACGCTCTTCGAGCATCTCCCGGGTTTCAGGAAAATGATGCGCCCACCCATCTACGTTTAGCCGAAGTGTTCAGTCAACAAGGCGATCCGAACGGCGCCATCGAAGAATATCGGGCCACTATTCAATTGAACGCTGACTCAGCTGAAGCCTACCGTGGACTCGGAGCCGTATTCATCGATACACACAAATGGAGAAATGCGGAAGAGGCATTGCAAACGAGCGCCCGGTTAGACAGCACGGATAGCCAGACGTTTTACTGGTTGGGTCGCACGCTCATGGCACAGTACAACTTCTCCGGTGCCACAGCCGCCTTCACCACCGCGACAGTCTTGAATCCACAGGATGCCGAATCCTTCGCTGATCTTGGGTTAGTCCAGATGGCACAAGGTCATGCATCGGACGCCGGCAAGGCACTGACACAGGCTATTCAACTCAGGCCGGATTTCGCCGAGGCTCACCACCGTTTAGAATTACTTCGTGCGTCGAAACAGGACCCCCAGCAACTCACCCGCGCCGCCTTTGAAATGCTGAACATCCTGTTTAGACGGGAATAAGGATCATACAGAATAGAGGGCTCTACGCCCTACAGCGCTCATTACTCTGAACAGATGAATCCTGATGGGGTCGATTAAACGGGATCATGCAGAATATAGGGTTCCTCGCTCTTTCATCTGGGGCCCTCAATATTCGCCTCCCAGGGTCCGACGCCTGCCGCCCGGCCCTCTGGATGGACGCGCTCATGTGCCAGCGAGCCTTGTTTGAGCGCAGCGAGTTGGCTCGCCCTCCCGTGCCTGGCGTCCATCTCATTGAATGAGGCCGGACGGGGCGTCAATGGTTTTGGCTACTTTTGCCGAAACAAAAGCCTGTCCTGAGCCCGGCCGA
>JACDDF010000409.1 GCA_013817135.1 Nitrospirales bacterium | reverse complement strand
CCTGTTTGGTGATTCACATGCCGCACAATGGTTCCCCGCTATTGAGGCATTTTCAAAGCAGCATGGATATAGGCTTGTGTCATTGACCAAGTCGGCTTGCCCTTCCGCACACATTACTCCCTACAACGCCGCTTATGGCCGATCCTATACAGAATGTGGAGCCTGGCAAAATCTTGTCCTTGAACGGATTGCCCAAGAACGTCCGCTGTTGGTCATTTTGAGTAATTCAAGCCGCTATAGCAGCACCAGTGGCCATTCGAGTTCTAACCCGGAATGGTGGATCGGGGGGATGAAAGAAACACTAGCCAGGATTCAACGGACAGGAGCTCAAGTCGCAATAATACGAGACACTCCAAGTTTATCCCATGATATTCCAATTTGCCTTTCGCGGGCGGCCTGGACAGGAACTCCGTTATCAAACTGTGATGAACCAAAAAATCAAGTTCTCAACCAAACATTTTTCGCATTAGACCAGGAAGCAGCCAAGGACTTTCCAACAGTACGCTTTGTGGATTTTTCAGACATCCTTTGTCCAGAAGACACCTGCCCGGCACGAATAAATGGTCATACCGGCTATAGGGACCAACATCATCTTGCGATCCCTACGGTGCTTGACTTGGCCGAATCCATGCATAATGAGCTAAGAGATATTCTGCAGTAACACATTCGTTTTACCGAAGCCGGTGGGTGCCGAGATGAGCGAATGATGTCCGGAATGAATGGCGGGCCAACCGGCTCGTTGCACATCGGTCGGCTCACCCAACCTGGGCGTAAGCCAATCTTAAACAACCGCATGAAACGATTGAAGCGGCAGAGAATCGGTCATGGCCTCAAGTGAGGGACTTCCAAGGTTTGAAGGTCTGATGGAAGGGGATGAACGTATTGTAGCTACCCATTTCCAGGAAGAACAAACACGGCCAATGCCAACAGAGGATGGACTGCGATGACCGGCAAAATGAACGAATGGACTTTGACGGAACCAACGTAAAACCTTCCGCATCCCGACCGAACAGGTAAGGATTATTTCATACCTCTATGCAAACCAGATTTATTGTTTTCACATCCTGGTCCAATTTTGTTTTCGTCCAGCCCCATCCCGTTCCTGACTGCTCAGAATAACCAAAATGAAAAACCCTGCCGACCGGATAAAGCCCAACATATCAATTGCGTGTCACGTCGGTCGTTGCGCTTCGCGGGCGATGCCCCTGATCATCCCGCGAAACACCAATTCGTGAAGCGGCCAGACAACGTACCAATACATCAACCCACCCAGACCGATGGGATCAAAACTGGCGGTTTGGGTAATCGTCGAGCCGGCGCCATCATGTTCCACAAGAAACTCAAGCCAGGCGCGTCCGGGCAACTTCATTTCGGCGAAGAGCCGAAGACGCGTTCCCGGTTCAATGGCTTCCACCCGCCACCAATCCACGACATCGCCCACGCGCAATCCTTCCGGATCACGACGGCCACGGCGAAGACCGACCCCACCCGCCAAAAGATCCAACCATCCCCGGAGGGACCAGAGCCAATTGGCAAAGTACCAACCGGTTCGACCGCCGATTCGCTGGATCGGACGAAAGGCGACAGCAGGTGGAACGGGCACGTGTATCGTGCGCACATCGAGGAGGCGGTTGCCGAATCGGACCCCTCCGTACTGACGCACGTCCCCTGCCGCAGACTGCGCATCCGACCAGCGTGACGCAGCGAGTTCCCGCTCCTCATGGCGTAACGCACGCGCAATGGCGTCACGGACGCTGATGGGCTCGATCGCAAAAAGACGACGCGCGGCATCATCGCGAACCACCGTGGGATACTTAATGCTTTGGATGAGCTTACGCCCGACGCGCGCATACAATGGTGTGACAAGGCCAAGCCACAAACTCGACAATCGCGGCGTAAGCAAGGGCACAGGAATCATGAGCCGCCGCAACCCCCGCTGGCGCGCATACTCCTGCATCAAATCTCCATAGGACACGACATCGTCTCCGCCGATCTCCACAATACGGCTTTCCGGAAGTGGCACGTCGAGAGCGGCATAGAGATAGGCCAGCACATCATCAATTCCGATTGGTTGGGCCGGAACACGCACCCAGCTCGGTGTCAGCATCACCGGCAACCGCTCAACCAGAGCGCGGATCATTTCAAACGACAAACTGCCCGACCCGAGGACAATGGACGCACGCAACTCCATGACCGGTACACCGGAATTCCGGAGAACCTCGCCCACCTCATGCCGGCTTCGCAGATGGGGAGACAGGGACTCACGGTCGTCGCCAAGCCCTCCGAGGTAGATGAGGCGCGTAAGGCCGGCGGCCCGAGCCGCCTCGCCGAAGTTACGCGCGGCACGGCGGTCCGCCTCCTCGAAACTGCCGGATGCCCCCATGGAATGCACGAGATAATAGGCGGCTTCCACATTGTGCATTCCCCTGGTCAGGCTGTCCTGATCAAGCACGTCCCCTGCTACGACCTCAACCCCGGAACCAACCCGGGAAATAAGATGTTCAGGTCTCCGAACGAGGCACCTCACTTGCCGGCCCTCCTGCTCCAGACGGCCTAGTAGCCTCCCGCCCACATAGCCTGTCGCTCCTGTCAGAAGAATCATGGGTATGTTGCTCCGCGAGTATTCGATCTATTCCATCGTAACAGGAACAACACTTTGTGTGTGCATTGGTTGGTTGTCATTCTGAGCCCCTTTGACTGTGCTCAGGGCATGCTCTGAGAGGAATCTGTGCCCAAGGCGAAAGGCCCTTGCGGCTCAGCTAGATCCTTCGGAGACCTCAGGATGACAAGGAAATTAAGTGAGACAAACCGTGTCTTTTCAGGTTGTCATTCTGAGCCCCTTTGACTGTGCTCAGGGCGTGCTTGCCGAATGAGTCAGGACGACAAGCTTTCATAGGACGACAGAGATCGGGAATTCCTCCCCATTGCATCATTCCCGACAGCGTTAATCAGGAATCTCTCCGACATGGTCATTCCCGACATTCGTAATCGGGAATCTATCTTGGTTTCGTTTCGGATGGATCCCCCCTGACCATTTACGGGGATGACAAAAGTCCATGTGTGAAAACGTGGTCATCCTGAGACCAGGGCGAAGGAACTGTGCCCAGGGTGACGAGGCCAGGGCTTGGCGAGATCCTTCGGTGGACCCTGGCCTGAGCCCCTTCGACTCACTCAGGGCAGACTTGCCGAATGGCTCCGAATGACAAGTAGAGGACAATCCTCCTGACGTTCAGTTTTTACAGCTCCGTTTGCCTCTGATCTTCACAGATCGGGGAAAGTCCCCTTGCCGTGCGTATGACATGGAAATAGGGGTATAATGGGCATGCCTCCCCCTAGACATAAATGGCCGCAGGGCCATCATGTATTTCAAAGAGGTTAAGAGTATGGCCACAGAACTCAATACCATAAGATACAAGACCCTCTACGCTGATCGCGATGAACGTGTCGCCCATTCCAAAGAACATCCCGCAGCCTTCACCCCACCATCATCGCCCAACCAGTTAGCCATTGAAGAACCACTTGAGATCCGCTTGGAATATTGGACCAAGGGAATCCCACAACATAAAAGCGTGTCAATAAC
>JACDDF010000408.1 GCA_013817135.1 Nitrospirales bacterium | reverse complement strand
GAATTAGACCTTCCCAAAAATCAGCATATCCTCAAAGGAGTCGTTTCTGGGATTTCTTCCTATGGGAACTGCATGGGGGTGCCCACGGTAGGTGGGGAAATTACATTTAACGATATTTATTCAAAAAATCCACTGGTGAATGTCTTTTGTCTGGGTATCGTGAAAAAAGATCGTCTCCTGCGGGGCTTAGCCAAAGGTGCCGGAAATCAAGTGCTGTACATCGGTGCCAAAACGGGACGAGATGGGATCCATGGCGCCACCATGGCCTCTGACAGTTTTGATGATGCCTCAGAAAAAAAACGTCCGAATGTCCAAGTTGGCGATCCATTTTTAGAAAAACTATTACTTGAAGCTTGCCTTGAATTTTTGGAACAGGACCTGTTGGTGGGGATTCAAGACATGGGGGCCGCTGGGCTCACCAGCTCGTCCTGCGAAATGGCCTCCCGGGCCGGAACCGGTATTGACATGGACCTAGCCAAAGTCCCTCGCCGTGAACCGCACATGACTCCCTATGAGATTCTGTTATCGGAATCTCAGGAGAGGATGTTGCTGGTGGCTCAACCTGGCAAGGAAGAAGCAGTTCTTGCCATCTGCCGGAAGTGGGGCATTGATGCCGCAGTGGTCGGACAGGTGACGGATGATGGATTTCTTCGAATCAGAGAAGGCCATGAGATTGTGGCTGAAATACCCGCTCATGCCCTCGCCGAGGAAGGTCCACGCTATGAACGTCCTGCCGCGCCACCTCAGTATCAAGAATTTTTGCAGTCCTTAAATATTGACGCTCTTCCGGACGTTAAAGACCCTGCTGCGGTATTGCTGAAACTATTAACTTCACCAACCATCGCGAGCAAACGTTGGGTGTTTCGGCAATATGATCATATGGTAGGCACCAATACCGTAGTTTGCCCGGGCTCCGATTCCGCCGTAGTTCGCATAAAAGGGACCACCAAAGCCCTGGCCATGACGACCGACGGCAATAGTCGCTTCTGTCTGTTGAATCCCTATTTGGGAGGAGGATTAGCGGTTGCTGAAGCCGCGCGCAACTTGGTCTGTGCGGGCGCCCAACCGATCGGGGTCACCGACTGTCTGAATTTCGGCAACCCTGAGCGTCCTGACATCATGTGGCAATTTATTATGGTCGTCGAAGGGATCGCCGACGCATGTCGAACATTCGAAATTCCTGTCGTGAGCGGAAACGTCAGTTTTTATAACGAAACGAATGGACTCTCTATCTATCCAACCCCGATTGTAGGAATGGTCGGACTCATTGAGCGCCAGGAAAACATTATCACTCAATGGTTCAAGCAATCAGGCGATCAGATTCTCTTGCTGGGAGAGACAAAGGAGGACTTAGGCGGGACGGAATACCTCAAGGTCATCCATTCCCGAGAACAAGGTAATCCCCCCTGGTTGGATCTGGATCGAGAAAAGGTCCTCCACTCTTGCCTACTCTCATTGATACAAGACGGGCTGGTGCAATCAGCGCATGATTGCTCGGAAGGTGGATTACTCGTGACATTAGCCGAGTGCTGTCTGACGCATCCTTCCGCACCATTCGGAGCAACTGTTATACTGATTCAAGACCGTCTGCGTCTAGACGCCCTGCTTTTTGGAGAAAGTCCTTCACGGGTTGTCATCTCCGTTAAACCTGAGAATATTAAGCAGGTAAAAGAGTCGGTTGAACGCTTCGGAGTGCCGAGCATTGAATTGGGACAGGTCACTCCAGAAAATATGGATATCACTGTTCGTGGAAGCAGTAACCAGCCCGTGTCTCAAATAAGCCTGTCCCTTTCCGAAATGGGAAATGCATGGCACCACAGTCTCGCACGCCAATTAGGAACAGAAACAGCATGATAATAGTTTGTCCCTGGATTCATTTGACATTGTCAGCCCTTCCTGTTGATCAGGCGGGTCTGGCATATGTGAGGATCTCATGAGGAAGTTGCCCATGGTGCCGGCCATGCCTTCCGCAGACGGGTTTCATGAAGAATGTGCTGTCTTCGGGATTGCGGGGTCGAAGGAAGCCGCTAATCTGACCTACCTCGGGCTCTATGCCTTACAACACCGAGGGCAAGAAGGCTCTGGAATTGTGTCTTCGGATGGAGATCAATTCTTTCAAAAAAAAGGGTTAGGCCTCGTTGCCGATATTTATTCAAAGAAAACTTTACGTGAACTTCCAGGCACGAAAGCGATCGGCCACAATCGGTATTCCACGGCTGGCAGTGGACAGTTGCAAAATGTTCAACCCTTGACCGTCAATTTCGCATTTGGAAATTTGGCATTAGCCCACAATGGGAATTTAATTAACGCGGGTGTGCTTCGTGGTGAACTCGAGGCCTATGGCGCTATTTTTCAATCTGACTCCGATAGCGAGGTCATCATCCACTTAATCGCTCACTCAAAAGCGGATACCATCGTCAATCGGGTGATTGACGCACTCAGCTTGGTTCGAGGAGCCTTTTCGCTGGTGCTTTTAACTGATAATCATTTGATTGCGGCCCGCGATCCGTTTGGTTTTCGCCCGCTCTGTTTGGGGCGGTATAAAGGCAGTTGGGTTGTGGCCTCTGAGACCTGCGCATTCGATCTGATTGATGCCAAATTCGTCCGTGAAGTTGAACCAGGAGAAATCGTCGTCATTCACAATTCCGAAATGACCTCATATCATCCGTTTCTGGAACGGCCGCACGCGCAATGTGTATTTGAATACGTCTATTTCGCCAGACCCGATTCGAAAATTTTCGGCCCACATGCCGTGTACCCGGTTCGCAAAGCCTTTGGACGTCAGTTGGCCAAGGAATGTCCAGCAGATGCAGACATGGTAATCCCGGTTCCCGATTCCGGTGTTCCAGCGGCCTTGGGCTATGCTGAAGGGATGGGATTACCATTCGAAATCGGATTGACACGCAATCATTACGTGGGAAGGACCTTTATTGAGCCGGAACAAGCCATTCGCCATTTTGGGGTGAGGCTGAAATTAAATCCGGTTCCGGATGTTCTAGAAGGAAAACGGATTGTGGTCGTAGATGACTCCCTTGTTCGAGGCACCACCAGCCGGAAAATTGTCAAAATGCTTCGGCAGGCCGGTGCTCGAGAAATTCACCTGCGCATCAGTTCCCCCCCGGTCATTGCCCCATGTTTTTATGGCATTGATACGCCGACACAAAAGGAACTCATCGGGTCAAATCTCAGTATTGAAGAAATTCGTCGTTATGTGACGGCTGATAGCTTAGGGTACCTTAGTCTAGAAGGCATGTTAGCAATGGCTCCCGGCTCTTCCCATCATTATTGCAATGCCTGTTTTACGGATAATTATCCCATCACGTTGACTAAAGCCGAGCAACTTCAACTCGGCCTATTCGAACCCGATCAAGTCTCTCGTTCCTAAATGTTTTACCGTTTTGTTGCCGCCCCAAAAATTCGTGTGTTAGGCTTTTAGAGATGTGAAGGTTGAATCTCTAGTTATATGCCACATGACGCCCCATGAACAGGAGGAACCTATGAAATGGAAGATTCATCAGGTACTGATCGCAGCCATATTCATACTGAGTACCAGTCTTATCGTCCACGCGGGAAGTTTTTTTAAAGT
>JACDDF010000407.1 GCA_013817135.1 Nitrospirales bacterium | reverse complement strand
TGGCCATACCGTGCTCTGCCTGGATAAAGGCGACATCATCCACCAAAAAGACTCCCGGTTCCCGGACGCTTTCCAGGTCCTCCACCACCGTCTCAGGACTGACCGGACGATAACTTCGTCCATAAAAAGTCCATGCACTGCAAAACGAACAATCCCAGGGGCATCCGCGAGTTAATTCGATGGAGGCACAAGGGTCTAACACACCGAGGAAATACTTGCGGCGGTGGCGCAGTAAATCACGGGCGGGCCTGACGGCATCCAGAGACTTCACGAATTCCGGAGGCGGTCCCTCAGCGTCAAGCGTGACCACACCTGGCACCCGATCCATATTTAAGCGGTCATGTTCGATCGCTGCGAGAAGCGGTCCGATTGCCGGTTCGCCTTCCCCTTTGACGATGGCATCAATGGCTCCCTGGGCATGCTCCAACACCTCTCTGGCGACAAAGGAAAGGCTATGTCCCCCGGCCACGATAAAAATTTTTGGAAATGAGGCCTTGGTCATTTTGGCCAGATCGATAATCTCGGGAACATTCGGTAAATAATTACAGGAAAGGGCGACAACATCCGGACTCCAATCCTTCAACATTCTGAAATAGTCCTGCTGTGTCTCCACCTGCAAGTCAATGAGCCGCACTTCATGGCCGGCCTGCCGGGCCGCTCCGGCAACCAGTTCCAAGCCCAAGGGCTCCAAGCGCAGAAAAATTTTGGTATACATTAGAGGACCAGGATGAACAGCGAGAATCTTCAAGGCAAATCTCCTTTCATGGTGATGGACGGCCGCACGGCCAATTCGTGAGAGCTAGTTTCGCCGGAAACCAGCCAGGGTTTTATAGAGTAGGTGCGATTGATTCAATCATGTATCTTTCAGGAATCACATCAACACAGGAGGCTTGGACATCTATGGTCGATACGAGTATTAAAAAAGTACAATCGGATTATTCTCCCAAGGGTTCCATGGGACAGAAATATTTAGCCTCCGGGGTCGGATTGGCGATGCGACTATGGGAACAATTGCCAGTTGGGCAAACACAGGAATCTTCATCCAGAGATTATGAAACAATAGGATATGTGATACACGGTCGTGCTGAGCTTCAGCTTGAAGGACAAACAATTTTGCTGGATGCGGGAGATTGTTGGGTTGTTCCCAAAGGAGCGAGTCACAGCTATACCATTCTTGAAACATTTACCGCCGTGGAAGCGACCCACCCTCCTGCCCACATTCATGGTCGCGATGAAGTATCACCCTCTTCGTAAGCCTGTCATTCCGGCTTGAGGAGAAGGAGTTCGATACGTTATGGATTGACGGTGGGAAGCTGATGCTCGGGAGCATGTTCCACATTCTGGTAAATTTTTAACGCCTTGGGCATCTCCTCCTGAAGACGCTTAATCCTTGTCTCATGACTGGGATGGGTGGATAGAAATTCAGAAGGTGCCCCCTCACTATCTTCCTGCATTCGTTGCCAGACACGGACAGCTTCTTGCGGATCATATCCCGCCTTGGCTGCCAGGAGAATTCCAATGGAATCGGCTTCGGATTCATGCGTTCGACTGTAGGGAAGGAGGACGCCGACTTTTGCTCCTAGACCCAAGGCCGCCATCGTCGCCTGTCCCAAAAGAGGATTGGCACCACTGACCCCAAGTCCCACTGCCGCAGCGGTTAATCCGGCTTGAGCCAGAACCTCCTGACTCATACGCTCCGAACCATGTCGTGCGAGGGCATGGACGACCTCATGTCCCAGAATGGCCGCCAGTCCGGCATCGTTTTTGGCAACCGAAAATATTCCCGTATACACGGCAATTTTCCCGCCTGGCAGAGCAAAAGCATTTTTGGTCTGGTCATCTTTGATCACTGTCACCTCCCACTTGAATGCCTTGGCGTCTTCCGCAAATTTTGATTCTTTTGCGGCTTGAATAATCCTTTCCGCCACACGTTTCACGGCTTCTTGTTCCTCAGGAGATTGAGATTGCTGGACCTCAGGATCAGAAAGGATTTGTTGAAAGGCCTGTTCTCCCATTTGTGCTGCCTGGGATTGAGGAACTACGACAAGTTGGGAGCGATCGGTATACGGAACGGTTTCACAACCCATCGCCATACCAATGAAAATACACAAAGAGCAAAATAGTTTACCATGATGAATAGGAGGAACCCCGGTTTGGTTGTGCATTGGTGTTTTCCCTTTAAAGGCTAAGGAATCAAAACCAGTATGATGAAATGATAGAAAATCATGAGGGAACCCGGCACTGAAATGCAAAAGACAAGTAAATCCTGAAGAGAGAGAAAATGTCTATTTCGCCGAAAATTAATTTGTCTTTCCAGGTACCGGGTTCAAGAGAAAGCAGGTATGGGATTGAATGAGGAAACAAGAAAATCACAATGAAGACGATAGGTATTGCAATCCATTTAACGAATAACGAAAGCTGCCTCGATTAGTAAGGTCGTAGGCCTGTGCAGGATTAAGCCGGACTATGGGTTCCGCTTCTGCGCCCCAATCAGATCGAGCAGATCGAGGGCTGTTTTCAGATTTTCCAGGGAATAGGGTTTTACCAGAGTGGTGGTCGCTCCGAGGGAGAAAGCCTGGTCAATTACCGTCCGATCGGAATGCGTCGTCAGAAAAATGATGGGAATGGTGGAAATGCCAGAGGTTTTTCGTACGGTGTGGATGAATTGAAAACCATTCATCTCCGGCATCCGATCATCACAAATCACAAGATCGAACCGTGAGTAGCACAATCTTAAAAGACCCTCATGACCACCAGTTGCCTCCTGACATACATATCCCAACGAGTTTAACCTGGTTTTTAATATTTCCCGATGATCCGGGTTGTCCTCCACGATTAAAATTCTTATTTCAGGTAAACCTTCTGAGATTGCGGGAGATGCATCTGAGGGTCCATAGGAATAGGTAGGGGAATGTGACGATGTCGTGAAAAAATTTAATAAGTTCTTTTTCAATTTCCCCTCCGTACGTGAAGGTTTCCTTGTCTTTTCTGATTTAGCCTTTCCCATATCGTCACTGCCTTGACCGCTCACGACAGAAGTTCTAATGCTCTTTCACCAGTATCACGATTTCATCTGAGTTCCTATGGACAAAAAAGGGGAGGAATTTTGGAATTCATCCTCATTGGATTAACAACTAAACACGACATGGAATTCTGAGCATGTGTTAAGCACCAGTTCTAAACAGTGGCTTTGACGATTCGTGGTCAACTTCAGAAGTCTCGTCATGACAGGTAAGGAACTCAAGAAATTAGAGTCCGTTATGACACTCGGGTTAATTGACGGGGAAAATATACATTTGGTTTTTTTTGATTGCCGATTTGTCCATTGGCTGAATGACGTGGAGGTGATATTAGGGAAATACATTCAGCAATTGGGAATTTCATGAAATTGTTCAATCTCAGATTGAAGACTCAAGGGTTCTTCAATTGGTCGGCACATTCACTTCTTTGGAGGGGTTCATTTGGGTATTTGAGATTAAGAGCCAGTGCCCTTCGGAACAATTGATAATGTTTGAATCAGAATTTGCTCGCCTAGGTGGGTTGAGAAAGTCGTCAGGATAGAGATGGATTGAATTGAATTGACTTAACCAAGAAA
>JACDDF010000406.1 GCA_013817135.1 Nitrospirales bacterium | reverse complement strand
CAAGCCGAGAAGGCCCATCACCCTCGACACATTATTCTGGACTTGCACCAGGTCACCATTATTGACAGTATGGCGATAGGACGCCTGGTCGGAACCCAGCACCGGCTGCAGCGTGACGCGATTTGATTCACTCTGGCCCGGCAAACCGGATACGTCGATACCGCCCTTAAGGAAATCAACCTCGAAGCCATGATTTCAACAGTGAGTTCACTGGAAGATGGATTAGCGTTACCACCTTTAAAGGCTCAACCGGAAAGGAACGACCATGACTGAACCTGAGACGAATCTCCCACATATCACCACAACCGAAACGTTGGTGAGATTTTATGTCCTTCTCTCCCAATACATCGATCGATGTCTGGATGAGGCCACCAAACGCTCACTCCCGGAAGGAGAATTTCAAAAACATCTGGCCGAGACTCATACTCAGGTGGCGGAGCTTCTCGCGACAAACCCGGTGGTCAAGAACAAAGCGGAAACGGAATTTCAACGGATCACCACGCTGTGTGAACAATTTTTGAAAATCCCGACCGATCGAAAGATCAAAGACAGCCTGCACCAGGAGCATGACGTTCTGAGGATCAAAATGTTAGCGCTGAGCGACCTCTTAGCGGTGTTTCGATCGGTGTAGGGTATACAAACACCCGCACAGACGATCGCTCTTCTACCTCATTGACCCTTCAAAAAATCGTGTGGTAACGTCGACCTTCTGGTTTTCCCTAATGGTAGGGAAACGGGTATGGTCTTCATTCCTCCACTTGGAACAGACATGGTCGACTCCGTCGCTGAAAATATATCTGCCCTGGACGACGAGGATTGGGGGGTGCGCGAAGACGCAGCGGCAGCCCTCGGACGTCTTGGTGATCCCCGTAGCGTTCAACCATTGATTCGGGCGCTTCGGGACTCGGATCGGGCCGTGCGGGAAGCCGCAACCTCTGCCTTAAAAGCCCTTGGCGAACCGGCTATTCTCTCTTTAGGGTTTTGTCTTCAGGATGCAAATCTTCAAGTTCAGGAATCGGCCGCGTGTATCCTAGCCGATATCGCCAACGAACAAGTCTTAGATCCCTTGTTGTCCGCCGCATTAAATCCTAACTGGATTGTGCGAATGTCGGCAGCCAAAGGCCTCAGTCGCATTCAGAACCCCCAAGCCATTGATAAGTTGATTTTGCTTCTCCAGGATAAAGTCCCGGCCGTGCGAGAGGAAGCAGGACGGGCCATTCAAGCCATCGGCAACACCAGCATTCCAAAATTATTGGAAAAATTAAAAGATGAAAATTGGAAAATCCGGTTGCGTGCGGTAGAAGCGTTAGCCCTTTTGAAACCCCTGGAAGCGGTAGGACACCTGATGATTCTGGTTCTCGAAGATTCCGATACTGCCGTGCGCCAAGACGCGGTACGAGCACTTGGCCAGATCGGCGATCCCCGTGCCATTCCTCTTTTGTTATCGTCCCTCGCCCTCGAAACGCCTTCCCTCAGATTGCCCTCGATTGAAGCGCTTGGCCAGATCCGATCCACCGAAGCCATTCCCATGTTAATCGCTTTAGTCAACTCGCTACCCAAGGAAACCTACGAAGATCGCATGGAAGGATGCACCGACCCTCAATATAAAGAAGACCTTCCTCCCCTGGAAGCTGCCATCAGAGCCTTGGGGAAGATTCGCGACCCACAGGCTATTCCAGCTCTCATACAAGCGCTGCAAAGTACGCTCCTGCGGACAGAAGCCGCCGAAGCCCTGACGCAGTTTGGCCAAAAAGCCGTGAATCCGTTGTTAAAGCTATTAAAAACTACTAAAAATGACAATCTCCGTCGTCATGTGTTGGAATCCCTTTCTCACCTCGGCTGGAGGCCGGGACAGATACGCATCTAACCGAAAGACCTGACGATGCCGAAAGAAACTTTCGAAACCATCATCTCTGAACTGGATCACGAGGAAGATTGGCGCCGAATGCGGGCCACCTCCACCTGCATGAAGGGGGGACCAAAAGCCGTCGAAGCCATTATTCAAGCCATGGCGACCGGTTCTACTCACTACAAGGTGGAGGCCGCAAAAATGTTGGCCCGCCTACGAGACCCCCGAGCCGGCCAGGCCCTCGCTCATGTCCTGAAGGATGAAGATGAACAGGTGAGACAGGCTGCCGTGGATGCCTTAGAGCATATGGCTGGCATTTTGGATGAAGCCACCGCGGCTGCACTCTTAGAGCATTTACGCGACGATACTCTCCAGGAAAAAGTCACGGCACTCCTCGGGGTTATTCCCACCTCTATCGGTCCTCTGTCGGAACGGCTACAGGATCCCAATCCAGCCATCCGCCTCCGGGCCGCAGAGATTCTCGCCCACCTCCTTGATCCTCGATCGGCAAATGCGTTTGTTGATGCTATGTCCGACCCCGATCTTCGTGACGTGGCCACCGATACCTTGCGCAAATTAGGTGCGATTCGAGACCGTGTCGATCAAACGATGGACGACCTGCGAGCCGTGGACGAATCCGAGTTAAAAGAAGGCGTGCGGCAGGAAGCGGTCATTCAACTGCATCGTATTGGCCGCCCAATCGTTGAAATTCTCATTGAATACCTGGAGGACGATGATTGGATCGTTCGGGAAGCCGCAGCTGACACTCTTGGCAAAATTGGCGATATTCGAGCGGTGGAACCGCTCATGGTCAGGCTCCGGTCGGACAGCGATACGGGGGTAAAAGAGCATGCTCTGAAATCCCTTGGGCTCATCGGCGATCCCCGGCCGGTTGAGTTGTTTATTGAAGCCATTCCCATTCGCCCTCTTCGGATACTCGCGGTCGAAGCCCTGGAGAAAGTGAAAGAAGTCGAAGTTCTTCGACCCCATATGGAATTATTTGCCAGATTAAAAACGGACCGGGATGGCCTGATTTCCTATAATTCAGGGGTCATCCTTGACAAACTCGAGGCTGCCACTGCACAAATGAGCATGGATGAAGAAGCCTGGGCCGAAAAGGAATAAAAGGAGTTTTGACCCATGACGGAAGGTAACCACGTAGACCCCTTATTGTCGGCGCTTCGTGATGACAATGAAGCCCTTCGGAATCATGCCACCTCTCGGCTCGGAGAAGCTGGCTCTGAAGCTATTCCAAAGCTGATCAGTATGTTCTTGGAAGACGATTGTGTAGTTCGTGAGGCAGCCACAAGCGCCTTGGTTCAAATTGGGGAACCGGCCGTTGATCCCCTGATTGAGGCGTTGAAAGATGATGAGGAATGGTCTGTTCGGGAACAGGCAGCTACCGCTCTCGGGAAACTCCGTGCGATCAAATCGGTGGAACCATTGGTCCATGCCCTCAGGCTCGACAAGGATGGAGGTGTGCGCACCGCCGCCATCTGGGCGTTAGAACGGATTGGTCATCCTGATGCGGTTCCCGCCTTAGTAGATGCTTTGATGGACGCGACCCTCCGTGAGGATGCCGCAAGAGTATTAAATAAATTGGGAGATTCCCGCGCCACTGATGCTCTGGTGGAAGGTTTACAGGCCTCAAATTGGATTGTGCGCAGGCACGCGGCCGAGGCGTTGGGGAAAATTGGCGATCCTCGCAGTTTGGATCCATTAATTCAGGCTCTGGCTGATGAGGACTGGTT
>JACDDF010000405.1 GCA_013817135.1 Nitrospirales bacterium | reverse complement strand
CCCTAAGTGAAAAAAGACGAATTCCTCATCTCACTATAGCCGGAATGGCGTTGGGCTTCTGTTATATCAGGCAAGGTTCAATAGATTTGCTCTTATTCGGTCCTCTGAAAGGGGAAGGCTATCGTGACCTTCTTTATTAATTTGAGGCTATATCAGTCCAGGCTACAATTTATCCCATTTTACCTAGGTAAAAAAACTGTAGATATTCTAGATATATTTCATCTGTCCTGCTATATATTCTCTCTCTTAATCAACGTCCTTCTCCAATCATCCTATAAATCGAGGAGGAGAAATTTTATCCTACTTAGTATGTTGGGCACAGAAGCTGGATTGTGGAAGATATAATGTTTTTATGCCTGACCAATGCGCAATAGGTGGAGATATCCCCGGAAGGAGTCAAGGTGCAATGGACAATTTGAGGCGGTGGAAGGAAAGACCCTAAGATATAAATTTAGAGGAGGGTTTTCCTCCTATGCCTGACTTGAATCCGAATTACGCACATGCATGGTCATAGAAGCCAGCCCTGCCTGGCGATCATCCAACAACCAGCGGAAGAACTAATGTTTTTTCATCTCCGACGAAGGAGTCCGAAGATTAGGAGGGGTATCTGATTGGTCGTTCCACTCGTCTTCCAGGGGAGAAACCGCTTTCGCTTTCTGGCGACGGTGAATTTGGGTTTGGATCCTTTTTTTGGGTGAAGGCGAGGATTCCCCTTCTGGATCACTTTTGGGTTTTTGTGAGAGTCCCGAGTGCATAGAAATATGGTAACACCTGGAGACTCTAAAAAGCTGCATTTACAAGATCATGGCTCTTTGGGATTCAAAAGAGGGTAATTGTGGAGTAAAATTCGGCATGTGGTCATTGTTGAAAAGGCCGGTTTAAATTTCCAGATAAAAAACGCTTTTCAAAAAACTCCGTCCATTAACATCGAAAGAGTTTCGTCTTCCCTTGTGCGTCCCGGAGCTTTGGGGGTCTGGAAAACTTGAATCTCGTTGCGAGGTTGACCAGTCCTGACTCCTCGATAGGCATTTGATTGGAATGAAAAAAGCACGGTGACGGTATTGGGAAAACTGGTATAATAGAAAAACATCACAAACAACATTTTGAAGGGAACAATATATGATTGTCCAAATTATGCAGAAGAAACTGAAAACCATCTCTGAAGGTTTTTCGATCACTCAAGCGGCGGAAAAAATGCAGAAAGAGGGAATTGGGAGCTTGCTGGTTGAACGGAAGGGAATCCCTGTTGGAATCCTTACTGATACAGCTATTGTCCACAAGGCTGTTGGCCTCAAGAAAGATCTGGATCAGACTAAAGTGGAGAGCCTCATGACCACCCCTCTCCCCATCATCCAATTAACCCAAACTTCACACGATGCGTTGGACATGATGGGTGACCTAGGCGTTCGCCATCTCGTCGTATGTGACGGACCGGAAATTGTTGGATTAGTTTCCGCACGAGATCTGCTGGTCTATTTTGGAAGTGTCTCTGAACCCAGAATCGGCGTGGATTAATTCAGCGGATAAACTTCCAGAAAAGTTCCTTTTAATATTCCCATTAAGTAAAAGCCTCGCGGGCAATCGAGGTTTTTCAGTAAGGTTGTCCACGAGGTTTTCAGGCCTCCTAGGAACCTGTCGGACTTAGGATGAATCGGCTGCAAAAGTGTCTAAGCGGTCCATATTTCGCCGCTTTCTTAGACCATAGTCCCACTATGGGCCGGCAAAATCGTCAAAATCTGGCCTCGCTCAGCCGCTTTTTCGCTCTCGATCCCCTACTCCGAGAGTCGATACCCAACCATATCTTGAAAAAGTATCCCTATGGGTGCAGGACTTGCTCATCATTAGTTGCTTGGTCGTTCGACACATTTCTAACCCCTCAAACGCTCCCTGAGTCCTTCTTAAGCCCTGTTAATGCGGCGGTTGTAGAAAAATGCCCCATCCTCATAGGGTTGAAGTGAGGTCTCCATATCTGTTACTAAAATTAAAGGCCTTAAAAATTTTCATGAACTCTCAAGCGTATTTCTCCCGTATTTGTTGTCTGTCTGGTTTTTTGTCTACTGATCCTGAGTGCCGTCCTCACCGCCCAGGCTGTTGAACACAGTCAACACCATTCTCAACACCATCAAGGGACTCATTCCACACTTCTGTGTACCTGGTTTTGTGCTGCAGGGCAAACACTAGAAACCACCCGGGTGCTGGTGGATGGACCGGTTGAGTCTCTTCTTCGAATCGAAGATTGGCGGCTTATCACTCGTCAAGCCATTCTCGTTATTCCTCCAGCTTCCCGTGCTCCTCCGCCCTACCTTTAGTTTTTATCATTACGCATTTCTTGGTTTAAAAAACATTCGGTGTTAAGAGTTTTTCATTCGTAAGCGTTGGCTAGAAATGCTTCCGAGCGGAATTTTGCCTTTTGGAAACACCCTTTACCCAAAACCGATTTATTTGGAAATAATTTGTCATCATTTATTTATAGTGGCTGGATCTATTGAAAATTTTCAATCCAAAAAGGATCGGCAAAATATGACTAGGAGTATTCGATATCTATTTTTTGGACTCATCGTTGGAAGTTTTGGAATCGTCTGTGCACTCCCACTTTCTGAAGCCGCCTTATTGGATGGTCTCATGGGAGGTGTAGAAGAATCCCTTGCGAAACGGGCGGAAGAAAAAGGGGAACGACTCGTCATCGGGAATTTTTATCAGGCGGAACGGCCCGACTCCCACGCTCCCATCGGGGTCATGCAAGACCATACGCATAATAAGGGCGAATTCATGTTCACCTACCGGTACATGCAAATGTTCATGGATCAGAACCGGGATGGAACCAATAATCTCTCTACCAGCGACGTCCTGAACGCCTATGTCATTGCTCCTCTACAAATGACCACTCAAAAGCACATATTCAGTGCGATGTATGGCTTGAATGATACCGTGACTTTGATGGCCATGTTGCCATATGTCATGAAATCAATGGATCTTGAAAATAGGGCGGGAACGAAATTTATCACGAATGCGAGCGGGTTCGGAGATACCAAATTAGCGGCCTTGTGGCGACTCTATGCGTTTGAAACGCCCAGTCTCGGAGCACATCGATTCCATTTAAACACGGGTATTTCTCTGCCAACCGGGGATATTCATCCGACCGATAACACCCCCTTGGGCAATAATTCGCTGTTGCCCTATCCCATGCGGTTGGGGTCTGGCACCGTAGACTTGTTGCCTGGCCTCACCTATACGGGAGTCTACAATGACGTCACATGGGGATTTCAGGCTTTGGGAACGGTCCGCCTGTGACAAAACCAACAAGGATATACAGAGGGAAATCGGTATCTACTCAATACATGGGGAGGGTACCGATGGGCTGAGTGGATCAGTACCTCCGTTCGCTTCAACTGGCAACAATGGGGAAACATTAAAGGCAAGGACGGCCAACTCCAAACGACAGTGGGACCCGCAAACATTCCACTGGTTCAAACTGCCGAGCCGAATCTTCAGGGCGGCAAACGATTGGACGTGTTAGGTGGTGTGAATATTTTGTTCCCCGAGTGGATGGGCTTGGAGAATCATTTGAGCCTGGAAGCCGGTCTTCCCGTTTACCAATATCTC
>JACDDF010000404.1 GCA_013817135.1 Nitrospirales bacterium | reverse complement strand
TGAATTTATCCAGCGAGAAGATGGATTGGTGGGGTTGAATAAAGCCTACGGATTACAGTTCCAGAAAGTGATCGGCATGCAACAAACCTTGAAATATCAAGCCACAGATAAGGGAGAGGTTGACATTTTAGATGTCTACACCACCGATGGACGCTTGGCCGTGTATGACTTTGTGGTCCTGAAAGATGATCGTCACTTTTTTCCCCCTTATGAGGCCGCAGCACTCGTTCGGGGAGAAATTCTCAACCGTCATCCGGAATTGGGAAAGGTAATCAGCTTGCTCACCAATGCGTTGGATCCACCACGCATGCGTGAATTAAATCTCCGGATTCAGGAACAGGGAGAACCGGTGTCCCAAGTAGCGCACGACGCCTTGCGATCACTCGATCTTGTGGCCGACAATCACGCGCAACCAGCCGCCAGTGCGGACTCATCCGGTTCCATTTTGTCCTACATGTGGTCCAAGCGTTCCAATCTGGCCATGCGCACGGGAGAACATCTTTGGCTCTCCGGTTTAGGGTTATTCCTGGGGATTCTGATCGCCATTCCATTGGGATTGGCCCTCGAACAGTGGCGTAAGGGAGCGGAAACGATCATCCGCATTGTCGGCATGTTGCAAACCATTCCATCCATCGCGCTTCTGGCATTTATGATTCCGATTTTTGGGGTAGGAGCACTCCCCGCCATCATGGCCTTATGGATGTATTCCCTCTTTCCCATCCTTCGGAACACCTATTCGGGTTTGCGTGACGCGGCCCCGAATGTCGTGGAGACCGGCCGAGCTCTCGGCATGACGGAGTGGCAAATCCTCCGTACAATTCGTCTTCCACTTGCTGCGCCTACCATCATGGCTGGCATTCGCACCTCTGCCATCTGGACTGTCGGAACTGCGACACTTGCCGCCTTTATCGGCGCAGGAGGATTAGGAGTTCCCATCGTCGCAGGACTACAACTGGCCGATACCAATCTAATTTTATCCGGAGCCCTACCCGCAACGGTGTTGGCTCTGACGGTTGATGGCCTCTTGGGTCGAGTAGAACAATGGGTCCGGCCGCGGGGTTTAGAACCGGTTCGATAACTTCACAGAATCGCCATTTCAAATATGGAATGGCACACAGCCAATGTGCCGGTTTGGCGGACAAAAGAGTTCCATGCTTATCGAATTTGGTCAATAGCCTTATCTTGCCCGCAAGCCTCTCTGCCGGTATAGTGAGATTATTGATGTAATTCCAATACGTTTCCCGTCTTCCATGGACTGAATTTTAGTTTTGCTCCTTGAAGACTGATCGTCGAACTTATTGAACGGACACTTTCCCTCGTCCAGGATTACACTAGAAAAATTTAATCCGAAGGATTTTCATTTCCTTGAACCTTTCCTTTCCGTCTAATTCCAAAGATCCCGGCGCCTGCACTGCTGTCTGAGGGTGGAGGCCGGAGTATTAATCACGGTGCACACCCCCGAGGAGGGCTCATGACATCGCAAACAGATCCAGCAATAACCATCGATCTTCCACTAACCAGAGAAGACCCGGATTTACTAAAAAGAGAAATTACCCGCGGGCTATTGGCTAATCCCAAAACGCTTCCTTCCAAACTCTTCTATGATGAACGCGGATCCACCCTCTTCGAGCAAATATGTGAGTTACCGGAATATTATCAAACCCGCACCGAACATCAACTGCTCACCAGATGGGCTGATGAAATCGTCAGCATCAGCGAAGCGGAAGAACTTGTGGAATTAGGATCCGGGGCCGCCACAAAAACGCGAGTCCTCCTCGATGCCATGGCCAACGTCAACCAACTGCACTATTTCGTCCCCTTTGATGTTGATGAAACTATTGTCCGACGAGTCTCCGAAGAGCTGGTCCGAGAGTACCCCGGACTCCATATACATGGCGTGGTGGGAGATTTCCTGGTCCATTTGGAGCATATTCCGGAAGGCGGCAAACGCCTCGTGGTCATTCTTGGAGGAACCATTGGCAACCTTCCTGCTCTCGCCGCTCACGAGTTTCTCTCCTCCGTGAATTCAGAAATGGCACCGGGAGATTATTTCTTATTGGGTGTCCAACTTATTACGGATCGTAATCGGCTGGAAGCCGCATATAATGACCAGCAGGGCATCACAGCAAAATTCAACAAGAATATTATTCGAGTGCTTCATAATCAATTCGGTAGCCAGAGCGATTCAGAATCATTTGACCATGTCGCGAGGTATAATGAAGCCGACCATCGTATTGAAATGTGGCTCTGTTCGCGAGAGGACCAAACTCTGGGCATTCAGGACTTAGACTTAACAGTCCACCTCAAGCAAGGGGAGGAAATCCGCACCGAAATCAGCACTAAATATGACCGCCCCTTGGCCGAAGAACTTCTCGCCTCTTCGGGTTTTGCCTTGGTCAAATGGTACTCGGACCCTGACAGCCTGATTGGCCTGGCGCTCGCAAAAAAACCCTAAGCCGGATTCAAGAAGGGCAGGACCTTCTCCATCATGATTCAGACCCGGCCCAACCTCATAACCGTAGGGTACTCCACCAATTTACTCTCATGATCTATCTCAACCCGGCGGGACTCGCTCCGTTCCATCATGACGTGCAGCAAGAGATTTCCAGGACACTCGAAACGTTCAGCCACTTATTGTATGCGGAAGCCGGTATTCAGCACTACCGGGACACGCTTCAACGATGTCGACGGACCATTGCAGATTGGTTGACGTTGAACGATGAACAACGGCTCGCCTTCTTGCCGAATACCACAACCGCGTGCAGTCTTGTCCTTTCTCGAATCAATTGGAAACCTGGAAATGCCATTCTGACCACCACTCATGAGAATTCCACCATTCTCAATGAAATCGAAAAACTTCGTGACCGTGGAGTTCGCATCATTACACTCGACCCGGATGCCCCCTCAGGATTCCTTCCTGCTCTTGAACGTACTTTAGACGAACAACCCGTTCAGGCCATCGTCATCAGTCACGTCTCTCATTTTGATGGGCGTATTTTTCCTATCACCACAATCCAGGACCTGGCTCAGTCACACCACACACAGCTCATCGTAGACGGGGCACAAGCCATCGGACATATTCCGGTTTCTTTTCAAGAGATTTCTCCCTATGCGTATTTTTTCCCTGGCCATAAATGGTGCACCGGTCCAATGGGAACCGGGGCGCTGATCATCGGGAAAGACGGTCACCAAGAAACGCAACCTTATTGGGCCGGATACGAATTAGGCACTCAAAACATAGGCTTGATCGCCGGATTTGCCAAAGCTTGCCATCTCAAGGCTCAAACAAGTTCAAACAATCAAATTCTTGAAGAGTTTAGAGAGGAATGGAAAGTCTGTCTCCGACCAAATCCAGGTATTCGCACGATAGAATGGGACGGGCCGCACGCCCCAGGCATTTTGTCGTTTGTCTGCCTTGACGAACCCACGGAACAGACCATGCACACACTTTCCACCACTCAATCCCTTGCCTGGAAAACCCTCACCCATCCCTCCTATCCCTCAAACCTTTCGATCCGCGTCTCCTGGACGACGGATACTCCCGGTATCGACATCCGCTCAACCCTTGCGTTGTTTACCTCACTCTCAAACGAGTAAGGCCACCGCACATCGTATCAGAG
>JACDDF010000403.1 GCA_013817135.1 Nitrospirales bacterium | reverse complement strand
CCACCGGGCGAAAGGCCTCGGTTTGTCCGATGAATTCCGGTTCATCGGGGAGATCCTGGGTGGTCACCGTCACCACTTCCACCGTCGGCGGAGGAGGAGCCGGAGGGGAAGTCGCTCCCTGCCCACACCCCATCAGGAGAATCAGGAGTAACCCGATGGTCCCACGAATCACGACGCCCCCATTATCAAAGGGGGATGAAACTGACCTGAGAATGACTGAACTCATCTGGTTGGTTCCCACCAATCCCGGCCAAACCCTTTCACGAAATCATAGCCGCGATCTTCAGATTGTTGGCTTCTCTGAATTGATTGCCCATTCATAAAGTTTGTCTTTCCTGGTCTTCAACATGAACGTTGATTTCTTTCTTCGTTAAATTTGTAGACGGAAAGAAGCCAGTATTCTTACAGTAGAAAAATGAGCTTCCCAATTTTTCCCAGACGAATATGTATCCCCACTATTTCTGCCCTTTCCACCCATCCCGGCTCTCTGTCACGTGAAGGTCCAATAGCCCGAACAACCGCCCAATCAAGATGTCCCATTCTTCCGGCACGGTAATCGTTCACGGCTTGCACAAGCTCTTCCTCAGTGTTCATGACAAAGGGGCCCATGCGGGCAACCGGTTCCAGAATTGGTTCTCCACTCAGCACCAACACCATGGCTTCCTCTGTGGCCTCAAGATCCACCTTCGTCCCCTGCGGGTCACAAAGGGCCATCTCGGCCTCCCCGACTTTCTGTGATCCATTCAAGACCAACGCCCCACTAGGGACGAACAGGCCGGTATTATATCCAACCGGAAGACGTAACTCAGCCCGGTGTCCGGCTACCAACCTCAGATCATACAGGTGCACGGGCGTGAACGTCATTGCCGGCCCTGTCAGACCCTCATATTCCCCGGCGATCACACGGATCACCCCTCCTGGCCCACCAAGATTGGATTGCGGAATGTCCGCATTGAGCACTGATTGGTAGCGAGGTGCACCCATTTTTAAGACCTTGGGTAGATTGACCCAGAGTTGAAAAACATTGCGAACCGGAAACCCGTCTCCCACCATATGCGCCGACCCGGGCTTGTAGATTCCTTTAACTGATTTGAGTTGCGTCATGGTGTCCTCCTTTCGTCATTTCTTTTTTCTCAGCACATTGTTGACCAGAACGCGTGATTTCCTCAACGTAGGCCCTGGTCATACAGCCGGAAGAGAGAAAACCGGCCCCCTGTTGAAAGACCCGTTGCAAAAAGCCTTTCCCTTCCTGATCCAAAAACGTCACCCCCCTCAAATCGATTCGAGGGACTCGACCCGGATTCTCAGCACATGTCATCTGCCAACACCGTTCACCTTCGATAACGTCCGGCCCGGCAAGCCGGCCTTCCAACTGCAAGGTGATCATCGTGTCATCTATGTGCGTGGTGACTCGGAGCATTCACTCATTCCTTATCAGAACGGTTGAGAAACGAAACCCTGAAGAAACCCTGAATTTCACGTGGGCTGTCAGAGTCCATCAAGTTCGAAAAAGTCTGGTAACCAATGTGCAAGAACACGAAAGGTCATTTTCGTATTTCCCATTCTGTCCGTTTCCAATTTTTCAACGAACAAAGGGATTTTGGGGATTTCTTTTCTTCTGACCTAAATTGTGTCACCCGTGATAAAAATCTTCACGAATAATTTTTCCATCCTTCCAGGTTTGAACAGCCACCTGCTGCATCTTCACCCGGTTCCCTCCCTTAAAGGTCAGATCAAACGTCCATTCCACCGCGGCATGATCCCCGTCAATGATCGTCCGTCCGACTTGAGCCCCGTGAAATTCCTGAATATTCCCTAAAAACTTTTGTTCATATTCCCGATTGGCAGTCTTCCCGACCCGTTCCTCTTTTCGATTCTCACTCATGACGACGTTATCAGCGTAATAAGTGTCAAATGTCTCCAAAAGCTTCCCGGCCAAAATACCATCGATCAATGCTTGAACCTGTTTTTGAATACTCATCATTCCTTCTCCTTTCGATGAATAAATATTTACCGCTCATATTTTGAATTGAGACATCGATCAATTCATCCAACATCATTCCTAGGATGACCCGATAGGAATGAGCGCCCCATTCAGCGCATCAGCCTCATCTGAGGCGAGAAAAACAAGCAGCGCGGCAATGGCTTCGGGCTTCACCCATTCGTTGGGATCGGCATCCGGCATGCTTTGTCGATTGGCCGGCGTATCAATGGTGGATGGCAGTACCCCGTTCACCTTCACTCCTGAACCAGCCAACTCAAGAGCCAGTACCTTGATCAGAACAAGAAGGCCGGACTTTGAGACAATGTACGCACCCGCTCCGGGGAATGGGTCCACAGCGGCGCGAGCGGCCATATGAATAATCCGACCGGAGCCTTGATTGGACATAAGGCGAGTCGCCTCCCTCGACAGCAAAAAGGCCGACGTCAGGTTGAGAGACAACATTTTGGACCACGTGGACATTTCTGTTTCTGCAAGGCGACCCATGGCAAACCCGCCAACAAGATTAATCACGCAACCAATGCGTGTGGTTTGTTGCACGGCCTCATTCATAAGACGCCGAACATCAGCCTCATCTGTGACATCTGCTGAAATGCCCAGCAGCCCTTCTGCAAGCTTCTCTGGAAGTTCACGGCCCACGACCACCACCTTGGCACCCGATCGAGAGAACGCCTCGGTCACCGTCTGGCCCAAGCCACCCAATGCCCCTGTGATCATGACCACTTTTCCTTTGAGGGAAATCATCATTCGACTCCTTCTTCATCTCTCTGCCTTGTTATCATCTCACGATCATCCAGACCAGCCGATGCGCCCGATCTCCTGCCACCCGGTAAGAGATCGAGCGGCATCCCTCTTCTTATTCAATCGTCATCGAGTCTCTTAATGTTTGTGCTCATCACATCGCTCGCCCGATGAAGATCAATGACGGTGCCGCCCTCATTTACTTCAACCGTCACCATGGCGCCTTCCTCAATGGGCTTGGTTTTGATCTCCAGCCTTCCAAGAGGGAACACCTTTTCTCCATCAGATGTCTGCAATTTGATCTCTTTTTTCATTTTCCCCATGTACACCAACTTCCCGGTATAGAACTGATGGGTTCCTTCTTCGCCTTTGGGATGGGCCTCTATGACGGCGTTGCTCTCATCCAACACCAAGGTCACTTCATCTCCCACCTTTGGTACCGCGTGGCCATGCCGATGGGAGGCGTTCTCGGTCAGGGTATAGTTGCCGGTGGGCGTTTTGACTGTGAGGATGCCACCTTTATCGGTAGTCACGACTCCGGTGACCTGCTTATGCCCATGGCTGACGCTCTTAGAGTCCGCGTGTCCGATACCGGACATGACAAGAAACATGCCCATCACCGCTGATAAAACAATCACGTGAAGATTCATTGTACGGTTCATCACTTCCTCCTTTATGGTTATTGAGATATTCCTGTTTCTATCATGACGGGGTTTTCCAATTTTCATTTTTTGATTCCTTTCCATAATTATTCATTCCCTAGTCGTACATTTAGATCTGTAACGCTTAGGCTGCCACAGTTCGACGTGAACCATCAGCGTGCAAGGATTCCTGCCTTGAAAGCCACTTTCCAATCACCTGATCAACCGACCACTTGCCCGCGC
>JACDDF010000402.1 GCA_013817135.1 Nitrospirales bacterium | reverse complement strand
ACATCAATCAGGTTTTCCTGTACCAGGTCGTCTTGGCCCAGCCGCTCCTCGATTGCGAGGATCATTTCCGCCTCCATCATCCCATGATGTCCTTGTTCTGCACCGCTTCTCGCGACAGACAGAATAATGAACATGACAAACAGGAAAAAACCAACCACCTTGAAGCCTTGTGTCCTTGCAGGGGGGTTGAAAAGGCGATAATACATATTTCAATTCCTTATTCAGCAAGACTTCATCCCCGGCCATATTTGAATGACCGGGGGAATACAATGTGAAGAGAGCGGTACATCCCTAATTCCCCATTTCCCGGCCTGTAATTATTCGGCATTTTTGGACTTTTTTAAGGCGGAATTCAAGTGGAGATACGCTCCTTCGGTCAATGTCGCAGCGGCGCTAATGCGATCCTGCTTGATATGGGAAAGGGCATCTTCTAATTCCGAAATCCCTTCCTTCACTAAGTCAGAGTCCATTCCTTCCTTTTGTGCAAGAGACGCAGACTTTTTGGCTGCCAAAGTATTTTTATGAAACAAATCTTTCCTTCCTTCTTCTCCATATGCCGCGGCAATTTTAGCGTGATGGACCGCATCTTGGAGGAATCTCGTTTGGTCCTGCAGGAGCGGCAGTACCTCGTCGTAGGTGACTTCCAGGTCCGCTAACACTGCATCCATTTCTGTTTTGTTCCTCAGCCACCCTTGAGGATCTATGACATCCAGATTTTTCGCAACACGTTCCGCGTGCTCTAATTCTTTCGTAAGTTTCATCACGGGATAATAGAGATCCTCTTTTCTCTCTTCGCTGGAAGCCTGTGTTCGCATCTTTGTAATGTCATTGAGGAGCGCACGGGATTTTTGTAGTTGTTGACGAACGTCGGCAATATAGGGTTCATCATTTGGCTTAACATCCTTTACGAGTATGATTTGAGGGCGAAGAGTTTGTTCAACATGCGTGCTTTTCCCGAATGACACATTCAATGAAGAGCAAATGAATAGGGTCGTGCTTATGGCGAGGATGAGGAATTGTTGTGAAATGACTTTATGCATACAGAACCTCCTTTGTATTTACAAATTTTGTGTGTGATGTCAAAATATTACAGCTGTCAGGATGAATAAAAATCCGGTCCGTACTTTACTGTTAAGCGATTTCGAACCCGGTCCGCCCCAGACTCCTTCGCTACTTTTCTGGCAAGTCTCCACTCCATCATGGATGGAACGATTCCTTTAAGGGTTACGACGCCCTCTTCCACGATAACGGAAATATCCTGGTCATACAGATGCGGATCCCACCAAAATAACCGCATGATCTCTTCCCAGATTTCCTCATCTAAATTTTCAAAATATTCGATTTCCAGATAATTCACGACATCCGTGACACCCTTGACCCTCGCCGCAGTACGAATGGCTTGGACCATTTCGGTCGGAGAATGAAGATATCCCTCGAGGGAGACCTTTCCATTTCTCGCTGTAATCTTTAGTTCATAGCGGTCAAGTATTGGGTGTTGAGTGAATGCCTCTCGTACGCGTTGCTCCAGATCATTATCGGGCATTCGAACGGTTGGGCGAACTTTTATGAAATTGCGAACCCGCCAAATGCCCACCGTATTCCGTGTTGTTTCTTCCACGGCATGTTTGGCCGCCGTATTATTCACAATACCGGTAAGGACGGCTGTGCCAGCGACCACACGAACATGAATCCCGACATCTCGAAGTCGAGGGTCATACGTCAAGGCTGTGCGAATGGCCTGTGCTGCGCGGGTGTCTGATGAGAACAGATCTTTAGGATTACGAAGCATGCGATCCCGTGCCCACCACTCGACTCTGAGTGGGTCCACATTCACCTTTATGACCCCGCTTACCCAGGCGTCTGAATAAGCGGTATTCTTTTCGGCCAGGCTTCCGACCGTACCTGTCAACGTGACATGTCCCTGGTCGACCATTATGCCGATCAGGCCTCCATGTACCCATACATCGGACTGAAGACGCCGAAAGATTTCCGCCTCAATTTCGGAATCGGGACGGTATGCCACAGGGTTCACGTTGATACGGCTCCTGAGAGACTGAACACCTTTTACCGATTTAACCACTTCCTCGGTCAATTGCTTTTCCTGCCAACTCTCCACTGTTCCAGTCAGCGTCACGCGACCCTGTTCAACATCCACGGTAATTTCATAAGAGTCCGATGCCGGATCTGCGGCTAATGCAGCGAATACGCTGAGCCGTAAATCTTTGTCGCCAATATGAATGTTCGGTTTCACCCCTATGGTATTGATGAGGGCCATGACCCCTCGAATGCTGGCCACGATTTTTCCGGCCCGCTCCCTGGCGAGAAGAGTAGGGACCTCTCCTGACAGCGTGACTATACCCTTGGCTGTATGGACGTCAATCCCATTTGAGGCGACTGTTTGATCGATGAGGAAACGGCTTTCAATTGCCACGGTAATATCCTTGTCCGTGATGACATCATGATCGGCATTGGCTCGACCGCTTAAAGGCGTTGACACCCCTATCAGTACCAGCACCAGCAAAATAATGAGGCATTGGCTTACTTTTTCGCTGATCTGGTGTGTTTTGGATGAAAGGAACATGGGAAAATACCGATGCAAAAGAGTGTTATCCTTGAACTTAACTAGATCCTGATGAAATGTTCGGTGAAGAATATAAACCCATGACATATCTCTTTTTTTATAAACCCAAATGGGGAAAAAGGGTCCTATGAAAAACCCTAGTTTTTTCAGAAAGCATCGTTCGGATGGCATTTTTTTAGTTTTTCGAATATCTAGTTTCCGGGAGTCTCTAGGTCTTCTGTATCCGATGATGCGGCAAGTCTCTTTTACTGAAGTGGGGATAGGTAATGTGCGAGCGAGATCATTCTCCGTGCCCATGGGAAGAATCCCGAGCGTCTTGCGATGTTTGACCAGTTACATGGCTGCCGCGCTGATGGTGCCACCGCCACCACCAATGATGACTTGATTAGCCTGATCAGCGTAATGAGATCTGAAAGCGATTATTTCTTTTGGATCGGAGGAGAACAGTTTGATGAGTGTTAACCCTCCGTTCACTAGGAGCCTTAGCCCAGCATTTCAGTTTGAATCAGAACTTCCAATTTTTCTGTTAACAATCAGGAGCGCGTGTTGGGAGGTCATTGGCAGAATTTCGAAACAACGAGTAGGACGATAATTCGCACTAAATCTCTCATCGCAATTATGGACTGGACCACGATCGAATAGGCACCGTCGAGATCGAATTTTTGGGGGAGCCTTCGATCACTTTATCGCTGTAGACGAGATATATGAATGTCTGACGTTTCTTATCAAAAAAACGGACAACCTGCAGTTTTTTAAAGATCAATGATCGACTTTCATTGAAAACCTTTTCGCCTTCTTCCAGCTCACCGATGATGCGAATGGGGCCGACCTGGCGACAGGCAATTGAGGCATCCGAGGTGTCCTCAGCGACTCCCACCATCCCTTTCAATCCGCCCGTCTTCGATCGACTTAGATGGCAGGTGACTCCCTCAATTTTCGGATCGTCAAATGCTTCAATCACAATTTTGTGATCAGGACCCAAAAAATTAAATTTTGTATCCACACTCCCGATTTCTTCAGCATATACACCAGAAACGAACAATGTGGAGT
>JACDDF010000401.1 GCA_013817135.1 Nitrospirales bacterium | reverse complement strand
ATCCAACACGGCAAAGGGGTCTGCGTCCAAAATATTTTCGGCTTTTTTGTCGATCGTGGCTTTACACATCCGGCACACCATTTTCTTCCAATCGACGTTGGTCCGTTGACAGACCGGACACCGGTCCTGGCGATCCAGATAAAACCCGATATAGGGTCCTGCATCATCGCGTGAAAACCCGAACGTCGTTTGCGTCAGATCATTGGTCCCAAAGGAAAAGAATTCAGCATGTTCGGCGATTCGCCCTGCCGTCACCGCCGCACGAGGTAGCTCGATCATGGTGCCGATCAAGTAATTCAACTTCATGCCATATTCCGCCATGGTTTGTTGCGCCACTTCTTGAATCAGTTCCTTTTGGGCTTTCATCTCTGACGTCATGCCTACCAACGGAATCATAATCTCCGGCACAATCTTTTTACCTTCACGCGCAACTTCACAAGCCGCTTCAAAAATCGCCTGAACCTGCATGCGCGTAATTTCCGGCATGGTAATCCCAAGCCGACATCCACGAAGACCCAGCATGGGGTTATACTCATGCAACTCTTCGACTCGATCCAGTATCCGTTGTTTCTCCTGAATGACTTGAGGATCTCCATTGGTCAATTCCAACCTCGCGATTTCAACCAGGAGATGTTCGCGTTTGGGTAAAAACTCATGGAGGGGAGGATCGAGTAAGCGAATCGTGACCGGAAATCCCTTCATTTCCCGATAGAGTCCGATAAAATCCTGCCGTTGAAGGGGAAGAAGTTGCTCTAAATACAGCTCCCGTTCTTCTCTGGAAGATGCCAGGATCATCTGCTGCATGATGGGTACCCGGTCTTCGGCAAAGAACATGTGTTCCGTCCGGCAGAGGCCGATGCCCTCGGCCCCAAACCCTCGTGCAATGTGCGCCTGCTCCGGAATATCTGCATTGGATCGAATTCTGAGTACTCTGAACGCATCGGCCCATTTTAAAATCGTGGAAAAATACTGATATTTTTCTGAATCCTTTTGATCCATTTTCCCTTGAATCACCTGGATCACTTCGGAATCCACCACGGGAATGTCTCCCGCGTAGACCTGCCCAGTAAACCCGTTCAAGGAGAGAAAGTCTCCTTCGGACAGGACCATGGTTCCAAACTGGACCTTTCCATTGGGCAAGACCTCCACGGCATCACAACCGGCGATACAGACTTTTCCCATCTGACGAGCCACCACGGCCGCATGCGAGGTCATCCCGCCCTTCGCCGTGAGAAATCCTTCGGCTGCATGCATCCCCTGAATATCATCAGGACTGGTTTCATGACGGACCAGAATGGCACGTTTCCCCTTGGCCTTCATGGCCACGGCTTGATCCGGAGTGAGAGCAATATGACCAGCCGCTGCTCCCGGACCAGCCGGAAGTCCCTTCCCGACACACTGAAATTTGGCTTCATCACTGCTTTCAAAGATGGGGTACAGATATTGAGAGAGTTGTTCGGGTGCCACACGCTTCACCGCTTCTCTCCGGTCGATGAGCCCCTGACGAACCATATCCACGGCAATCCGAACCGCCGCGATGCCGGTCCGTTTTCCAACCCGGGTTTGCAACATATACAATTTGCCCTCTTGGATCGTGAATTCCAGATCGAGCATGTCCCGGTAATGTTTTTCCAGAGTACGCTGGGTCTTGAGGAGATCCTTGTACGCGTCCGGCAGCTTGTCTTCTAACGCCACCACCGGCATGGGAGTTCGAATACCCGCCACGACATCTTCGCCCTGGGCATTCAATAAACACTCGCCAAAAAAGACAGGGACGCCATTCGCCGGGTTTCGGGTAAAGGCCACCCCCGTCCCGCTGGTGTCGCCCATGTTGCCAAACACCATGGACTGGACATTGACGGCCGTTCCCCATTCATCGGGAATATCGTAGAGCCGGCGATACGTCACGGCACGATCCCCAAACCAGGAATCAAACACCGCATCCACCGCCATTCGAAGTTGTTCAAAGGGATCTTGCGGAAAGTCTCGTGCCGTCTCGGTTTTGACCAATTCCTGATATTGCACCACTAACTCTGCCAAGGCCTGTTCAGTCAAATCGGTATCATGCTTGGCCCCATGCGCCTGTTTCATGGCTTCCAGGGTATGTTCAAACCGCTCACGGGGAATACCCATCACCACGCTGCCAAACATTGTGATGAAACGCCGGTACGCATCAACGGCAAACCGTTGATTGCCGGTCTTGTTGCCTAAACCTTGAACCGTTTGTTGGTTGAGGCCGAGATTCAACACCGTATCCATCATCCCGGGCATCGACGCTCGTGCCCCTGACCGTACCGACACCAGCAACGGATTGTCCGGATCGCCGAGTCTGGCCTTCATGGTTTTTTCGACCTGCCGCAGTCCATTCAGCGCTTGATCCCACATCCCGGCTGGAAAGCGTTTTTTTGAATGAAAATATTCCACACAGGCTTCGGTGGTAATCGTGAACCCGGAAGGAACGGAAATTTTCAGGTTGGTCATTTCGGCCAATCCCGACCCTTTCCCTCCTAAGAGTTCTTTCATGTTGCCGGATCCTTCAGCTTTGCCGCCGCCAAAGAAATAGACATATTTTTTGTGCCGCATTTCTTCGCTCTCCTTTACCCGACCCACCGGCCTCCCGGAAAAAAAGACGTCATCAATGGAGAAGACTGAATGCCTGGCATTCTTCTCCCGACCATTCTCCCTGTTGTCAGGAGACCCTCACGGGCAACAGTCTTGTTTTTCAGAGATGCCTGAGACAGGCGTGGTGTATGAATATGAATATGTGGGCTGGTTGTTAGAACAAAGGTTGGATACACAAGCATTCAGGTTGAATGATGATTTACAGATTGAAGACGGTCCTGATATTTGGCTATCAATATTTGCTTTGTCCACATGCCGGATATTAGGACAACTATGGCAAAAATCATGAGCGCAATCAATTGGTAATTCTCCGCCGGATGCCCGGAGACATACAGGTTGCCATCCGGCCCCATTGCCAGGGTTTTTCCTTTCGGCAACAGATGCGTTTCACCCGAGATATCGGAGAAATCAAGCCATTCGGAGCAGACCTTGACCAAGCCGTCCACGCCCACAACCTTTAACCAGATTACCTGGACACAATGCCCATTCTCCGGATCATAGAGTTCCGATTTTGACGAGATTGTCTCCAAATCAACTCCGCTCACCCAAAGACCAGTCAGGATTAAGGCATTGCAGACAATAATAAGGGCTACCGTCACGACCAGGGTAAAGCGTTTCAGGCGCCGTGAAATCTTTGGGCTCTCTTCCCGGTCCGTACTACCCGCCATCGGATATTCCTTCCCATGACCGTCCCGCTTCCACGACGGTGTCCAGGAATCCTCTTCTATCGACTGTTATCCACTTGCCGATTGCAGACAGGACAAATCGGCAACCGTGAGAAACAGGTCATCCGTCGCCTTTAATAAGGAAAGGCGATTGGCCCTCGTCTGTGGGTCTGAATCATTGACCATCACAGCTCCGAAGAACTCATCAATTGGGCCCTTGAGTTCCAACAACGACTGAAGGGCTTTCCCGTAATTCCGGTCATTCACTGAATGGCGGACTTGCTGTTGGATCACCCCCAAGGCCTGAAACAGCCGACGCTCCGATTCATGCACAAACTGTTCAGGCAGGGCCTGCGCG
>JACDDF010000400.1 GCA_013817135.1 Nitrospirales bacterium | reverse complement strand
TGTCCTTGGATGATACGAAAGAGACGGATGCTGCCTTATTAGGCGACCTGATGGTCGTCTGTGCCAAGATGGCCAGGCAGCGGGAAATTGCCGGTAGCGGATATCGGGTCGTTGCGAATACCGGGCCGGGAGCCGGGCAGAGTGTCTTTCATTTGCACTTTCACGTCATGGGTGGGCGGGCATTTGCGTGGCCTCCAGGTTAAAGCTGGCTTGCCAGGGAAAAAGCGCCCCGATAGTATTTGGTATCCGAAGGGAATGAAATTCGTGATGAGTCCTTAACACAGTCTGTGGTGGGAAGTGAGATGACCGGCGAAAAACGAGGAGTTCCTCCAGAGATTCTTCAGCAAATTCGAGATCGCATTGATATTATTGATCTCATTTCCACATACGTGAGTCTTTCCAAAGCGGGGCAAAACTTTAAAGGGCTGTGCCCCTTCCATTCAGAGAAAACCCCCTCATTTTCGGTCAACCCCGTTCGACAAATGTTTTATTGTTTTGGCTGCAGTGTCGGAGGAGATGCCTTTACCTTTTTGATGAAACAAGAAGGCATGGATTTCATGGAGGCTCTGCGTGAGTTAAGCCAACGGACAGGGGTGGCCCTTCCTGAACGTCGGGAATCAGCGGCGAAGACCACTTCAGGCTTATCTCGTGAGCGGTATTTTCATGTGTATCAATTGGCTGCATCCTGGTATCACCGCAATCTGCAGGAAACTCCTGAAGGGCAGGTCGCTCGAGATTATTTGGATCAGCGGGGGATTGCCAGGGAATCCTGGAACACATTCCAGTTGGGATTCGTTCCAGAAGGATGGAATGGCCTTTCCAAATGGCTGGAACAGCAATCCGTCAAGCCAGAAGAACTCATTCAGGCTGGATTGGTGGCGCGGAAAGAGTCTGAGGATGGCACCAGGATATCCACGTATGATCGATTTCGTGGCCGGGTGATGTTTCCCATTGCTGATCCGCGTGGACAAGTATTGGGATTTGGGGGGCGGATCCTGGAAGACGGGGCCTCTCCCAAGTATCTGAATTCACCCGAAACCGACTTGTTCTTTAAGGGGCGATCCCTCTATGGAATGGACAAGGCCAGGCAATCAGCCACCGCTTCTGGGAGGTTTTATTTGGTAGAAGGGTATTTTGATGTCATCGCGCTTCACCAAAACGGGATTGAAAATGCCGTGGCACCATTGGGAACGGCGTTAACCTCTGATCATGTACAGATTTTACGCCGATTGGCCCCGTCGGTCATGCTCGTGTTTGATGGAGATGCCGCAGGGATCGGCGCTGCGTTACGGACGCTTGATTTGTTCATGAATTCCGGTATTGAAGTCCGAGTGCTGCTGCTGCCAGCTGGCGAAGACCCCGACACATTTATTCGGAAAAATGGGGTGCCGGCGTTTCGTGAGTTGGAGGGGAGAGCCGCGACTTTACTTGATTTTGCCATCATGTCGGTGTTGAATAAAGCCAAAATTAATTCCATTCAAGATCGAGTCAAGCGGGCGGATGAAATTCTTGCGATTCTTCATAAGACCAAAAATCCCATAGAAAAAGAAGAATATCTGAAAGTGATCTCGGAACGATTGGGTATTCGAGCGGATTTACTCAGTAAACGCCTTCCGACGCTTTCCCGGCCGATGAATGCCGCCCCGTCTGCTCAGCGACAGGAACAAGCTGTCACGGATCTGGAAATTCCTCAAGGCAAGCCTGAGGAACGGGATCTTATTGTGTTATTACTCCAAGGTCGCCTGGAACCGGATCAGATTCGTCAACTTGATGAGGGTGCGTTTACTGTCCCACTTTATCGCCATATCCTCGGCAAGGCTTTTCAGCATACGGATGAAGAAGGGAATGTGAACCTCGATGCACTGCATGCGGAATTCAGTGAGGATCCGGCTTATGAACCGGTTATTTCCCGGTTGAGTGTGGGGGAATATTATTGTGACGAAGTGTTCATTCATGTCGTCGGATGTCTCCGTGTTTTAAAGGAAAAACAGATCCAACGCCTCATGAACGAGGTGATTAGTCAACTCAAGGTTGCGCAACGGGATGGACGCCAGGACTTGGTAGATGCTTTGGTCGCGGAGTCCAATGTGCTTCGGCAGAAAAAGGCCTTATTAACGGCTTCCCCATGAGTTTGGACCCTCGATGGAATAAAATTCGTAGGGGTAGTTTTTCCTGAGCGTCATTTATGGTAAAAGAGTGTGTGCGCTTTTATGATCTCGGGCCCATAGCTCAGTTGGTTAGAGCGGCTGACTCATAATCAGTTGGTCCCAGGTTCAAGTCCTGGTGGGCCCACCATGAGAGAGGGCCGGACTTGAGTAACCGGGTTGGCAAACGTGATTTAGGATATTGAGGATTCTGTGAATTTGCAGTTGCAATACCTGATTAATCTTCAAAAATTTGATCTTCGAATTTTTCAGATTCAAGACCAGTTGCGGAAGGCACCAGAGCTTCTCAAGTTCGCTGAATCTCCGCTTCAAGATATTCTCGCCAGGCTGCATGTCCTTAAAAATACCGGTGAATCGCTCGTCAAACAACGACGAAGTTCAGAACGGGAACTCGCCACTCAAGAAGAACAACTCCAGAAAATCAGAAATCGGCTATCTGAGTTAAAAACGAACAAGGAATATCAGGCGCACCTCTTTGAAATAGAGTTAGCTCGAAAGAAAAAAGATTCGATTGAGGAGAATGTGCTGGAAATGATGGAGCGGGTGGAACAGAATGAGCAGGCTGTCAAGGAACTTGAAGAGCAAACAACCGAAGCCCAGAAAGTTTTTGATACTGAAAAGTCCAGACTGGAGACTCATTTTGCCAATTTGGCGAATGAGTTAGCCGATTTGGACCGTCAGCAAACAACGCTTTCCGTACTGGTGGACAAGCCACTGCTGGTTCGATACAACCGATTAAAAACATTGAGAAAAGGATACGCCGTTGCCCAGCTTCGTGAAGGATCCTGTGGGGGGTGTCAGCTTCAGCTTCCTCCTCAACTGGTCGCGGAGGTGAAGCGCGGTGACGAACTCATGGATTGTTCTTATTGCCACCGCATCCTCTATATGGCTCGGCATCTTGATGAGGAAACGACCGAATAGCCTTTTCTATAGGCGACGCGCCTCTTGCTTTCATCACTTTCTCAACCTACGATAACTCTTGATGGTGCGAGTGGGCCGGGTGGCCGCTCACGGAAATTTTCGTGAGAGGAAAGTCCGGACTCCAAAGGGCAAGGTGCTGGGTAACGCCCAGGCGGAGCAATCCGACACCAGCGCCACAGAAAATATACCGCCAATGGCAAATTCCTCGGTTTTTGCCAGGTAAGGGTGAAATGGTGGGGTAAGAGCCCACCGCGCCTGTGGTAACACAGGTGGCAGGGTAAGCGTCACCTGGAGCAAAACCAAATAGGGGGACGATTCCCGGTCTGTCGAAGGAAGCGATTTCTTCTGGGACCGGGAGAGAGACCGGCCCGGTCGAGGTTCTCGGGTAGGTTGCTTGAAGCCTAGGGTAACCTAGGTTCCAGAGAAATGGTCACCACTGGATGAAACTCGTTTCATCTTGTACAGAATCCGGCTTACAGGCCCACTCCCTCACCATCTTTACGGTTTATGTGTTTGTCCAACATTGTGGTGGTTTCTCTTCACGTATTAATGAGCCATGGTC
>JACDDF010000399.1 GCA_013817135.1 Nitrospirales bacterium | reverse complement strand
GTGATCGAGTGAACCTGTCCGAAGGGCGTATACACTGCGCCCCAGACAATCGATTGATTGGCATCCGTCACCTTCTGTGGTGATCCCAAATGATCCGTATGCACGTAAGCTATCTCGGTTGCACTCACCCCTCCACCCACAAACTGCACGGCACCCAACACCGTCACTCCTTCCAACGCCCCCGTCACTTCCACTCTGTTATTTTGTCCCCTAAACATGGCTGGTTTTCCGTGTGGAAATTTCCTACTTCACACCCGAGCTGAATCCAACCGGGCCGAAGCACGAGATAAAGGTGAATGGCAGTCTCAGTGTGTCGTGGCAAAAAAGAACAGGGTGGCTTTTTTTTGTGAGGGGGAATCGGCGATACTGTAGCCCTATGGATAAACTCGCTCAGTCGGTTTTGGGAGATCAGTCGTCGCGCTATCAGGCTCTTCTCGAGGTCTCCGAGGCGATCGCCGCCCACCGGGATCTTACCAACCTGTTACAGGATTTGGCTCAGCGGCTTCCCCGTATTGTTCCACTGAATTTCATCGGTCTGGCCCTGCATCGGCCCGAACGGAACACCATCCAGGATTTTATCATTCAGGCCAACATTCCTGCGGATATTCAGGGCGGGAAAGAATGGGCCTTGGATGCCCATCCGAGTGGCTGGGTGTGGCAAGCCCAGCAGCCATTGATTATTTCTGATCTGACTCAAGACTCCCGGTTTCCCACGGTTCTCCCGTTAATGCTTGAAGACGGCGTGCAATCTTTATGTACTGTCCCGCTGACCACTGCCTTACGCCGTCTGGGATCACTCGACTTCGCGAGCGTGGAAAAGGGAACCTATCAAGATTCGGAATTGACGTTTCTTCTTCAGGTCGCCAGACAGGTGGCGGTTGCGGTGGACAATGTCCTGCATCAGGAGGAACTGGGCCGCGAGCGGGATCGCCTGAAAGTGTTACTGGATGTCAATAATGCGGTTGTTTCGAAACTGGAATTGGGAGATTTGTTCGCGACCATGGTCACGTCCTTGCGGCGGGTGATTCCGCATGAAGCCACCAGTTTATATTTCTATAATTCGGATACGCAGAACTTTCGTCGACATGTGCTGGATTTCCCTTCAGGAAAAGGCTTGTTAGGGGGAAGTCATTCGATTGCGCTGGATGACACCCCTGCCGGGGAAGCGTTTCGATCCAGGAAAACGGTCTGTTGGCAGAAAGCCGACCTGCAACAATTTCATTCCGGTACGGCTGGCCAGTTGATCGCCGAGGGTGTGCAATCCGGTTGCTGTGCCCCTCTTATGCTGCCAGGGGGTGTGTTAGGCACCTTGAATCTCGGTAGTCTTCGTTCATCGGCCTTTTCCGCGGCGGATGCCGACCTACTGACACAAGTGGCCGGGCAGATGGCCATCGCGCTTGATAATGCGCTGGCCTATCAGGAGATTACCGAATTAAAGGAAAAATTGGAGAAGGAGAATCTGTATCTTCGTGAGGAGATTCGCACCGAAGCGAACTTTGAGGACATTGTCGGAGAGAGTCGTGGGTTAAAGCATGTTCTTCAGCAACTTGAAATTGTGGCTCCGACCAATTCGACGGTGCTGGTCCTTGGTGAGACGGGAACCGTAAAGGAACTCATTGCCCGCGCCCTTCACCAACTCAGCAACCGAAATGACCGGGCCTTTGTCAAAATTAACTGCGCGGCCATTCCGACGGGTTTGTTGGAAAGCGAACTGTTCGGTCACGAAAAAGGTGCCTTTACCGGGGCCATAGCACAAAAGGTCGGTCGCTTTGAACTTGCGCATAGCGGAACGATTTTTTTGGATGAAATCGGGGAAGTGCCATTAGAGCTGCAATCCAAGATGCTTCGGGTGCTCCAGGAACAGGAGTTTGAACGATTGGGCGGGACGCGCACGATCCGGGTCGATGTTCGACTGGTCGCGGCCACCAACCGCGATTTAATGCAGATGGTGGAAGCCGGGGAGTTTCGTCGTGATTTGTATTACCGGTTGAATGTCTTCCCGATCACGGTTCCACCTCTTCGCGAACGGCAGGAGGATATCCCGATTCTCGTTCGGTATTTTGCCCAGCGTTATGCCACCAGGATGAAAAAGCCCATCGAGACCATTCCTGCCAAAACGATGGAGCGTCTGGCAGGCTATCCCTGGCCGGGGAATATTCGCGAACTGGAAAACCTTATTGAGCGCGCGGTTATTCTTTCCCAGGGTTCCGAACTGGCTGTGCCATTACTGGACCTCAAAGCAGGCCCTCAGCGGTCGTCTCAGTCAATGGCAACCTTAGAAGGTGCCGAACGGGATCATATCCTCCGAGCCTTGCAAAACAGCAAATGGGTAATCGGCGGTGCTTTAGGCACAGCGGTCCGGCTGGGGATGAAACGCACCACGTTGATCTCCAAAATGAACAAGCTCGGCATCTCCCGCCCGACGTAATGGTGTGCATTCAACGGTGGAGCATTCGCCTATGGAAGGGATTCTTGATCACATTGTGTTGAATGTCGAAGATGATGAAATCATGATCGGCTTCTATACAAAGGTCCTGATGCTATCCGCAGAACGTCTTGAAGATTATTATGCCGGGAACGCCCCGTTTCCTTCCGTTCGCATCAATCATGATACCGTGATCGATTTATTTCCCAAGAAATTATGGGAGCAAAAACAATCAGCAGGAAAAAGTTTTAGCAACCTGAACCATTTTTGCCTTGCACTTACCAAAAAGGATTGGGAAGACTTACATGGTCGACTTCGTGATCATAAGATTGCCATCAGCGAAGGGCCTGTTCAACGGTGGGGAGCAGGGGGATCCGGAACCTCAATCTATTTTACCGACCCTGAAGGAAATGTGATCGAGGCGCGGTTTTATACTCTTATCAATCAATCGGACGGATGTCCGTTGGGATCCTAGCATATTTTCTTTCGGACTAAGGGAGGCTGCATTAAAACGTAGGAAATTCTTGAACTTGTTAAATGGGTGGATATCCTCTTGCTATTATTATTAGCGTACAATATTATTCGCGCATCACATCACACAAATAGGAGGGACGTCTACTAAGCAATGGAATGGTCAAATAAGGGGAGCGTTGTTTTTTCATTCACTGGCAAATGCAGTGCTTTTTTTTTTATTTTTTATTCCTGATTTTTAAATACGGCCTTATAACAAGATTTCTTCTCCCCCTCTTTCCTTCCAATGTTAACGTATGAAGTGTGGCCAATCCATTTGGTGGAAGGCGCAGCCTCTTTTTTTCTCCACCTAATTTCCGTAGGGCTCTAACAGTATCGAGAACGGAATATCTCCTAGGAGAGAATACTTTCTACCCTCTTGGTGTGTCCGGTCGATCTATTTCTTAGCGTGGCCTTTTAGATGGTGGTTCTCTGCAGAATCTGGAGGAGTACTCCGGCTTGGGCAAAGAATGTATCAAGCGCAAGATAGACGAGACAGCCTTGAGCTGTTCCTTAGTTCTAAAGGTTGTCGAAAGGCAGGCGTGAAGGCATTTATAGCTTCCCCTCACCCTTTGTACCACTTATGGGGAATTGTAAGATCCCAGCGAACCCTTTATCCGTCGCTGTTAATCATAAAAAACGAATGGAGAGAGCCGAACTTTCGGCAGGAAGGAGGATTAAAGAAAGTTGCCTTGGACATTGTATTGGTGTGTTT
>JACDDF010000398.1:672-3660 GCA_013817135.1 Nitrospirales bacterium | reverse complement strand
AGCCAGATTTGTCCATAACCGGATAAAGGTAGCCTCGCCAAGTGAGTCCGGCGCGTCTTCGTTCTGACCGAGAGGGCGCAAAGCATTAAAAATCAGGCAAGAAAAAGAATTGCGATACCTCCCATATAAACAATAAGGATGAAGAAACTTTCAAACCCGATATTGGCGATGCCAATGTTCTTCTCGACGGAGTAAGCCAAGCAATAAAATACCATTCAACAACATGGTTAAGGCAATCAGATAAACTTGCTGATTTGTCGTGGCATGATAAATTGAACCTTCTTGATAGGCGAGATCGGAAAATGCCACGAGAAGCGTATCAAAGGTATTTCCTCCAATAATCCCCCCTACGGCAAGCGTGAGCGCCCCCCTTCGCACCGCTGCAAGCGAGGTGACCAATTCAGGTAATGAAGTGCTCATGGTGGTGAAGACTCCACCCACAAGAGTTTCAGAAAGCCCGGTATGAGTCACAAGGGAAACTGCTGACCCGCAAGGACCCACCCAGCCGTTCCAATGAGCATGGCAGAAGCGGAAAATGCCATCCATAACTTCTGGAGATTCTCATGACGGTTGGCCGTTTCCGGCACATCAGGTTTGGTCTGGGATGTTAATTTCGGATTCCAAAGGGGATCGACTTGTGAATGATGCACGAGCCGAAGACCAAAAATGTATATGGCAACGACACACGGAGTAACCGGGTGCACATTCCACATGCTGAATTCAGGTCCCACCATGGCCAGTAAAATGAGCGAGAGCATACTGATGAGGAGTACCCCATTCATTAAATTGGCGGGGGAAGCTGCCGCATGTTCCAAATTGGCATGCCGATAGGTCATGCCAGCAATGGCGAGAAAAGCGGTTTGTATGGCAATGCCTCCCAGGGCAGGGCTCACCGCAAATTCGGCATGACCGTTCCATGCGGTCGTCACCGACGTCACAATGCCTGGCAACGAAGTGCTGGCACCAAGAAATACCGCGCCCGCAAGGGCCTCCCCAACCCCTGTTCGATCAGCTAACCGGTCTACAAGTTGGGTGAGTTTCCATCCGACAAGTCCAATGACCACCGTCGAAATGAAAAAAAGAGCCAGACTAAGAGTTAGAGACCAACGTTCTGGTTCCAGGCAGAAGATCCTATCCGCTTGTATGCCTGGGATTGAGCCGTTTATGGCTTACGGTGCCAGGTTCAATGTTCTTTTGAACAAGTTCGATACCGGAGACACGAGAAATGGTGCAGCACAAAATTTCCCTCTTCTCACCGATTGACATACCGGCAGGTATCTTTGGTTCAACATGATTTCAAGTAGGGATAAATGGGTAAGCCCTTAAGGCTTCATCCATCGTGCTTTAAATCCCCGAACATCAACATGAACAAATGGACCCCGATGGGGTTTGGGTCCATAAATGCCTAATCCTCCGACAAAAGGTTGATACCAGGTTTCGCGAGCTCTTTTCTCCACGATATCCCGCAGTACGACGGCATCTGCAATGGTGGATTTCCCGTCTTGGTTTAAATCGTCCATATAATTGTCCTCATTCACATCCACAAAAATATCTGCCGCGTCACCATATAGGTGGCGGCTGTAGGTGGTCCGGTTGCCGATTGAGTGATTATAAAATGGCGTGCGGAAACCGCTCATAATATGAAGCGTTGACGTTGCAATACCTTCATGATTGAGGGCTTCTAGAATCATTTCCAATTTAAGTAACAGTCGCTCTCTTACCAGTAGATATTTCGGATATTCGCTTGTCTGTTTTCCCAAAAATTGCCCTAACGTAAAATGGGGCGAAACGGGCACATCCCGATTATTCAGCGTCACCTCAACAAAGCCCTGAGGCCGATTGTACACCGGATTATTTTTAAATGGTTTGGGCTGATAACGGCCGATTCGATAGCCGTTCAACTTTTCACTGTGGTGGGAAAAAGGCACCATGACAAATACATTAAGTGTCATAGTGGAATTAGTGGTCGTGTCGTTAACAGTGAGGGGATACATTCCCTGTTCGTGGGGGGCCTGCCATTCCCATCGTTCTTTTGCGTGCTGTTCAAGTTTCCCCGCCTGAGCAGTAACGGTAAAAGAGCTGCGAGAATCGGTAAATACACATTCCAGCTCGATCGTCTCGTCAGGCATGACATAGATCCCTAATACTTCATAAGGATTCAATGCGTCCTTTACTTTCACAGTAAAAGACACTCGTTGGGGATCGTAGAGTGAACTGGGAGCGGCGACTGCAGAGGGAATACACACCGGCATCAGGATCAATCCTATTACGCATCCGATTACCATGATAAATCGGCTCTGCCATATAGACATCAGTATGCTCTGCAGAATCCGGCTTAAATAGGATGGTTGGAAGATTTCATGTCCTCGATAGGACGGGCTGTAAGGCCGTCCATAATTGATTATCATGACCATAGGGATCTTCACGAAATTGAAGCGTTCCATCCTCAGCCACCCACGTGGTGAGATACAGAATATAGACCGGTATAGCTTGGGGAAGTTTAATGACACGTCGCTCTGCACTTTGAAGCATATCCACGATATCCTCCGGGGACCACTCTTTATGTAACAGAAATTCGGCTAAATCCTTGGGCCGTTCAACACGGATACAGCCATGGCTGAAATCCCGCTCGGATGCATCGAACAAATGACCGGCAGGGGTATCGTGAAGATAAATGGCATGATCATTGGGAAACATGAACTTGACCAATCCAAGCGCATTATCCGGGCCGGGTTTCTGCCGAATACGAATGGTGCCGGCGTCAATATTTTCTACGGTAAGTTGAGCGACCTCCATAGGCTGTCCATCCCAATCCACCAATTCAAATTTCTTTTCCTCAAGATAGGTTGCATCCTCTTGAAAATTGGGAAGGCTATCATCTTTGACAATGCTTCTCGGGACATTCCAAAAAGGATTAAATACCAGATATTCAAGATTATCACTGAAAATTGGAGTCTGGCTCATCGGCTTTCCCACAATGACCGGCAT
>JACDDF010000398.1:0-662 GCA_013817135.1 Nitrospirales bacterium | reverse complement strand
CCATTATATAGTCCGGACCCAATTTCCGCGGCATCCAGCGGCGCCGTTCCAAATTCACCAGCACCTGTTGAATACGCGATTCAACCTGGATATTCAGGGTTTCCAAGGTCTTCGGACCGACAATTCCATCCACGGACAAACCGTGCCGAACTTGAAATTTTTCTACTCCCTCCAACACCTTCTGATCAAATATTGAGGTATGGGTCCCGTCTCTCAAATCTCCTGTAGCAGCTAACCGCCGGCGTAAAATTTCTACTCGTGAACTGTTTGACCCTTTGGCGAGAAGCGGTCCGGGTGGAATAACCGGCCACCCTCCATCTCCCCTTATCTGGAGATATCGTTTCAATGCATTCAGTAAGGGCTCATAACCTTCAAGCCCCCCGGCCAATGAATCCAGGGTTGCGACGATACCGTTCTCAATGGCTTGGGTCATGATTTGATTTAACGGTGGTCTTTCATCTTGCAGGTACCACCTACCATTGATTTGGTCTGGCGACAGGCGTCCAGAGGTAACGTGATGCAAAAGCTTGAAAAGATTTTTTGAAAGGACCACTTCGAATCTGGCGAGAACATTGGTTCGAAATATCGGACGGTCCTCGGAGAATAACTGATCAGTCCGCTGTAGCCAGTGAAGTTCGGAATAATCATAGTCCTGAGGATTT
>JACDDF010000397.1 GCA_013817135.1 Nitrospirales bacterium | reverse complement strand
ATACTGCCCAGGCCGAAGATTATAGACCACCTCCCTGGCTTCTTGAATGGCATGTTTCAATTGCACGGTGGTCTGATTGAGCATCGTCAAACACTTGGGAGGATCCTCCGCCACCAATTCACGGACACGCTCCATCTTCAGGCTCACTCCCACCAGAGTTTGCACCAGGCCGTCATGGATCTCACAGGCAATGCGGGTTCGCTCCTCATCCACGGCCCCTTCGGCTTCTTCCTTGACATACAAACGGAAAAGGGATTGATACCGGGTGAGGGTATTTTCAATTTCGGCGGAAGCCCGGATACGCGCTTCAATCAATTGCCACATGAACTTGGCACTCGCGCCACCCACCATCGCTAAGTGCGGGGCATGTGACTCAAGCAAAGTCTTCTCCACCTCGGGATCGCCCGTCACGTCAATCACCAGATCCACATCTTTGATCTTGAGCAAATCTTGATAGCGGCGCAGGACAGGAATTCCGATTTTTTTGGCGAGACGGACACCCATGGTGTGTGGACGAATTTCACTCAACCCTACTACCGTGACCAAAGGATCTTCCGCAAAAATTTCCATAAGCGCAGTACCACCATGCCCCCCGCCAATAATCGCCACCCGGCTGGAGGTCACTTTTGACTTTGATCGCCGGGGACTACTTTTGGTGATACGTGGGGAACCAGGAGAGGGTTTGGGGGATGGCATAGATACCCACTTTCATGATCGGGAACAGGTTGAAGATCTTTCCTATGAGAAGATCCCTACCCTTGTCACGTTATAATGCCGACGAAACGGGGGGATTCGCAATCGGCCACAGGCAATGAAAATGCCTCAGGATAACCTGGTGTCTTGTGTTAGGGCCCGGATGGTATCCATAAATTGATCAATGTCTTTAAATTCCCGGTACACCGAGGCAAACCGAACATACGCGACAGGATCCAATTCTTTTAAGGCCCGCATAACTTCTTCTCCGACCGTTCGGCTTGGGACTTCCGTTTCTCCAAGTTCCTGAATGCGTTTTTCAATCCGATCAACGGCCGCACCCAACGCTCCAATACTGACCGGCCGTTTTTGGCAGGCCTTTTTTAGCCCTACTAAAATCTTCGCCCGGTCAAACGGCTCTCGCCGATTGTCTTTTTTGACCACCATCGGAAGATTTTCTTCGATTCGTTCGTAAGTGGTGAATCGCCGTTTACAGCCCAAACATTCGCGACGGCGCCTGATCACTTCTCCTTCACGTGCGGTACGCGAATCAATGACCTTATCTTCTAATTGGTCGCAAAAAGGACATTTCACGAATGAGCAAGCCCTTACCTTAAGGATGGAAGGCAGTGGAGGAAGGTTAGTATGGATGAAAGATCGGAAATCGTGAGCACAGGTCCTTGACATCACGCAGAATCCGTTTATGAACGGACGCTTCCTGAGAATGCTGGATGACCTCATCCATCAAGGAGAGAATCTGCTCCATCTCGGGTTTCTGCATGCCACGAGTCGAAACCGTCGGCGTGCCAATTCGAATGCCGCTTGCCACAGCCGGTGGTTTTTCATCAAACGGCACAGCATTTTTATTGACGACAATTCCCGAGGCATTTAATGCGGCTTCCGCCTCTTTCCCTGTCACGCCTTTGGGAGTCAAATTCAAGAGAAACAAATGATTTTCGGTCCCACCAGACACGACCCGATATCCCCGCTTCAAAAAGCCCTCAGCCAGTTCCTTGGCATTCGCCAGCACTTGCTGCTGATAGGTTTTAAACCCAGGAGAAAGGGCTTCTTTAAAAGCCACCGCTTTGGCTGCAATGACATGCATGAGAGGCCCACCCTGCGTTCCAGGGAACACCATTTTGTCGACTGCCTTGGCATGTTCTTCCTTGCACATAATCATGCCGGAACGAGGACCACGCAATGTTTTATGGGTCGTCGTGGTGACAAAGTCGGCATAGGGTACCGGACTAGGGTGCAATCCGACGGCAATCAAACCCGCAATATGGGCAATATCAACGAGGAGATAGGCTCCAATTGATTTCGCTATCGCCTGAAAACGAGGGAAGTCAATAATTTTGGAATACGCACTGGCGCCCACCACAATCATACGAGGGCGGACTTCCTGAGCCTGCCGCTCAACGACATCATAATTGATTTCCTCAGTTTCCCGATCTACTCCATAAGAAAACGCCTGAAACAGTTTTCCTGAAAAACTCACACGGCTGCCGTGGGTAAGATGTCCACCATGGGCCAGATCCATTCCCAGAATTGTGTCTCCTGGTTTTAAGACCGAAAGATACGCAGCCATATTGGCTTGGGAACCAGAGTGGGGCTGGACATTCACATGCTCACACCCAAAAATTTCTTTGGCTCTCGCAATGGCCAAATCCTCGACCGTATCCACATGTTGGCATCCGCCGTAATATCGCCGGCCGGAATAACCTTCGGCGTACTTGTTGGTCATCAGACAGCCTTGGGCACCCAAGACCGCCGGACTCGCGTAATTTTCTGAAGCGATAAGAACTAGGTTTTCCCGCTGTCTTTTTTCTTCGGCCCGGATAGCCGCATACACCTCATAATCAGTGTCACGGATCGCTTTGAGTGTACCGACGGAATGTCTCATTGTTTACTCGGCGACCGCTTCATCAGCCTGATCTTTAGCTGACTCCACTTCATTGGTAGCCTCTTCTACAGCTTTTTTCACAAGCGTCACACTGATCGTGGGAACCACATCACGATGAAGCTTGATGGCAACCGGAAAGGTCCCCAACTCCTTTAAAGGCTGAGGCAAGTGAATTTTCCTTCGGTCCACCTCCACGCCTTGAGCAGCTAATCGTTCGGCCACATCCTTGGATGTCACAGATCCGAACAGCTTGTCGTCTTTTCCGGTTTGCACTTCAAACGTCAGTGAGATTTTTGACAGATTCTTCCCAGACTCTCCTAAAGACTCCAATTCTTTTTTGACCTTTTGGTCGATCTGCCGCTTGACGTGCTGCAACAGTTTAACCTGTCGCTCTTCAGCCACGACGGCTTTTTTCCTCGGGAGTAGATAGTTTCGTGCATACCCTTTTGCCACCGTCAACACGTCTCCCAAATACCCCAAACCTTCAACATTTTCCTGCAAAATAACCTTCATAAAACACGTCTCCTTAGCCTAGCGAATAAGGGAAGCATCTTAAGACTGGGTGCAGAAAAAGTCAATGTAATTGCTGAAGATATCATGAGATTAAGCTTCTCCTTTATATTGGGGGGCACCATCCACACTTGTTCATGATTACCAGACAATTCCATAGATAATGTTGAAACTTCCCTTTTGAAAATATGCTATGCTCCCCCAGACTTATTACACGTTAACACTTAAGCATCAAATCAATTACAAAAGACTCAGACTTAGAACCCATCGATTCAACATGGCTATAGTGAACGATCAGATTTTCCTTCAATCTGCTGTGTTCTGTGGCTCGGAAATCGTGAGATTATGAACTGCTTTACCCCCCGTCGGCTAACCACCAGCAGTCTTTTCAATCTTCTCCCTCTCACCCTATTGGCCCTTAGTCTTATAGCCAATCCTGGACTAACCAGTGCCGAGGAAGGGCTGAAGGAAGAAGAAGGACCCGCACTCCAACCATTCTCGGACCTCAATCTTCGCTTTTCCAATCGCCCACTCACACCGCCTGACTCACTCATTATC
>JACDDF010000396.1:522-3671 GCA_013817135.1 Nitrospirales bacterium | reverse complement strand
GGTCCTGGGTGACCTGAACGGGGCGCCTGGCCGGGGAGAGCAGATGAATGAGAACGGGGATTTTGCCGCTGACCAGGCGGGGCGTGTCGCATTGTCCGAATATTTCCTGGAGACGGACAGCCAGAACGGGAATCTCACCTGAAAGATAATCCAAGGGAATGTGCGAACCGGTCGGCACGGTGAGATGGGTGGGCGCCAGGGTGTCGAGCGTTCGCCGTTGTTCCGGAGAGAGGAGGGCTTGAAGCGGCCAGGCAAGATCGATCCGTTTCAGCTGATTGAGACTTGAGAGATTGGTGAGATAGGGGCCAAGCCACTGGTCCAATGTGTGAAGAAGAGTGTCATCCGAGACATCCGGCCAGGCAGATCCCGGTTCCGTGACGCGTCGCAGGAATTGGACGCGCGCCTGCCAGTTTCTGAGAGTGGGGGTCCAGGGAAAACAGGAGAGGCCCGTGTTTCGAAGGCCTTCGAGAAGGACGGTCAACACCAAATCAGGATCGGGATCGGGAAGTCGGCTTTCCTCAAGAATGAGTTCTCCCAACCGTCGTTGCCTGATGGACCTGACCGCTTGCGTCGCTCCATCCCACATCACAGAATCCGTTGACTGTATGAGATCCCCGCAATGGGTAATCAGATCTTCACGTGAAATTGGGACAGCCATATAAATGAGTGCCGTCGCCGGCGCGCCGTTAAGGTCTGCGATGACGAGCCATTCTTCATGCTCCAAGGGATCCGGGTAATGGAATCTTGCGCTTCGCCCATTGGCCAGCCGGTATCGTCTGGCCCCTTCGGATTGTCGTTGCGCAATCCGGTCGGGGTAGGCCAGCGCCAGGAGCACACCCATTTGATCAATCTGCTGTTTGGAAATATGTCGAGGAGTCGTGATGTGAAGTGTCCGTTGCCATGTCTGAGAGACTTGGCGAATACGTTGGATGGTTCCCCTATCCAAGGACTCGGCATCCCTGTGGGCAGGGGCGCCACCATAGAGCACATCAAACCTGGTGCGAAGATCGGCATGTTCTCGTGCGGTGGATCCCTTGAAAAGGTCTCGTTCGCTTAAGGATGCGGCGAGATCACAGGCCAATGCTCCCGCTCCCAGCCCCTTTCCCTTCAGGACCATATGTGCAAGACGCGGGTGCATGGGGAGCTCGGCCATAGACCGGCCATGATCGGTAATGTGACCTTGGGAATCGAATGCGCCAAGGGAGTGAAGAAGCTGTCGTGCCTGAGCCATGGCTCCCAAAGGAGGGGGGTCCAGCCAGAGCAATTCCAGTGGATCGTGAATCCCCCATTGCGCCAATTCCAACGCAAGAGAGGTCAGGTCGGCATCCAGAATTTCCGGTGCGGTGCGCGGTGTGAAGCTACGCTGTTCGGCCTCAGACCAGAAACGCACACACAGACCCGGTTCCAGGCGTCCCGCCCGCCCGCGACGTTGTTCGGCCGATTGTTGTGAGACCGTGAGGGTGGTTAACCGGCTCATCCCGCTGCGTGAATCAATACGTGGCACGCGCATGAGACCAGTATCCACGACGAGACGAATGCCTTCGATGGTCAGACTGGATTCGGCAATGTTGGTGGATAAGACCACTTTGCGCCATCCGGCAGGGGGAGGCAGAATGGCCTGGTCCTGGGCCTGGGCGGACAAATCACCATACAGCGGAGCGATAAGGATTTGTGAGCCAAGCGGAAGGTTCGCCAAGGACCGCTCCACTCGTCGGATTTCTCCGGCACCCGGAAGAAAGACCAGGAGGCTACCCGGTTCGGTCATCAGCAGACGATGAATGGTTTGTGCCACCTGCATAGCGAAATTTTTGTCCTCGGGTTTCCCGACGTAGCGGGTTTCGACGGGAAACATATTTCCCTCGCAGGTAATCACTGGAGCCTGTTTTAATTGTTGCGAAATGGCTGCAATGTCCAGTGTGGCCGACATAATCAACAGTCGAAGGTCCTCTCGAAAAACCTTCTGGGATTCCAGACATAAGGCCAGGCCCAAATCGGCTTGCAGGCTGCGTTCATGGAATTCATCAAAGATGACCAGGCCATAGTTCTGTAATGACGGATCGTGTTGAAGTATTCTCGTGAGAATGCCTTCGGTTACCACTTCCAGTTTTGTGTTCGGGCTGATTCTGGTATCCAACCGGGTTCGATATCCAACGGTGGTGCCAACGGGCTCACCCAGGAGATCGGACATGCGGCGTGCGGCTGCACGCGCCGCCAGCCGGCGAGGCTCCAGCATGATGATGGTTTGTGGAATCAACCACGGTTCCTGGAGAAGGGCCAGCGGGATCTGTGTCGTTTTGCCGGCGCCTGGCTGTGCGGTGAGGAGCACGATACGCTGTTGCCTCAATGTCTGTTGTAATTGCGGAACGACGGCATCAATAGGATAGGATTGGCGTTTCATGTGGAATTAGGCGAAGGGAGGAATGTGGATCACCGTTTCTGATCAAGCAGCAAATCTCTCCTGTTGCAACAGGGAACTTACCTGAAAAGACCAAGTCGGAGCATCTCTTTCACATTTGGGTGAATAGTCTTACCATTGTACGGACATTCGGGGTACACTGAATTATCCAAAAAGATTGCTCTCATTTGTCAGATATCGGGGATGCTATTGACTGCACATAATGCTGTGAATGTGACTAATTCAATCGGGAGGAAATGAAACAATGAGGACAGGAACGAAGGGGAAAGTTGGCGCATTTTTTTTTGCGGGATGATGGGACTGTTCATGATCGCTTCAACCGGGATGGGGAGTGAATCCGGATTAGATTCCCCAACAGGAATGATAACGGTTGAGGGACATGTCGTTCCCGACATTGGTCCACTCCCGACTGTTGTTCCACAGCCTCCCGGCAACCTTAATTACGCCGCAAAAATCTCGTTGGGCAAGCAGCTCTATTTTGATGGACGGTTATCCAAAAACAATGCGATCTCCTGTGCTTTCTGTCATAACCCAGTCACGGGCTTTGCCGATCCCAACCAAACCTCGGCAGGAGTTGAAGGACTGCGGGGAGGCCGGCAATCGCCAACTGTCTACAACACGGCATTTAATCCTTTCCAATTTTGGGACGGTCGAGCCGGCTCTCTGGAAGAACAGGCCATTGGTCCTATTCATAATCCCGTTGAAATGGCCGAGACCCATGAAAGTGTCGTTC
>JACDDF010000396.1:0-512 GCA_013817135.1 Nitrospirales bacterium | reverse complement strand
AACCGGTGTCAGCTTGCAGGGAATCGCGGAAGCGATTGCCGCCTATGAACGGACGATTATTTCCACCAATTCGGCTTTTGACAAATTTGTTTCAGGTGATCCAAAAGCGATGGGCGAAGACGCGCAACGTGGGATGGACGTGTTTAAAGGAAAAGGCCGGTGCATCCTGTGTCACAACGATTCTAATTTTACGGATCATCAGTTTCACAATCTCGGTGTGCCGCAAGTAGGACCGATGGAAGAAGATTTAGGCCGGTATTATGTGACGCTTCGAGAAAGCGATAAGGGAGCATTCAAAACCCCAACACTTCGAAGCATTACCGATTCCGCCCCGTATATGCATGACTGCGCTTTGAAAACATTAGAGGAGGTTGTCGACTTTTTTGATGAAGGCGGGAATGCCAATCCCCAATTGAGTCCCATGATGAAACTCACTGGGATTGGCGCCGCAAGAGAAAACCGACCTTATTGCCTTCCTGAAAGCGTTGACCGGTGAAACGATTCCATTTGAG
>JACDDF010000395.1 GCA_013817135.1 Nitrospirales bacterium | reverse complement strand
GTCTCCGCTTGGTTGGCAATTCGCCTGGCCAATGGCGAAGTCTATCAATCCTTTGAACAGTCAGTGGAGTCCGTCGTGGGAAAGGCGTCTATTACCCTGTCCCGAGGGGCCGAAGGGATGGATGAAACGATCATCGAGGTGATTCAACGTCATCCTGGGGTCAAGTCGGCTCATCCCTTTCTGAAAATTGATTCCCTGATCCAAGATGGTCCATCCACGGGTAATACGCTTGTGATTTGGGGGGTGGATCTTCTGAATTATGAGGAAGTCAGGCCATCAGAGGATTCGACCCCATCGATTCCTGACAATCGGTGGAAACAGGTGTTTTCTCCACGGACCGTCTTTTTAGGAAAAGAGTTTGCCAAAGAATTAGGTCTGAGCGAAGGGCAGACGCTGACCGTGACGGGTCAGGGCATCTCTCATAATCTGATCGTGGGAGGTCTGTTGGGATCATCTGATGCTCTTCTGCAGGGTTCCGAGCGACAGGCGATCATGGATATTGCCGCAGCCCAATGGTCGTTTGGTTGGTTAGGACGTCTGCATTCCATTGCCGTAGTTCCTGAACCTGGTGTGGCGGGGGCCACGCTCATCCAAGCCTTGCAAGCCGTGGTGCCTCCTGAAATCCAAATGAGTCAATCCTCGCGGCGGACCGGGCAAGTGGAATCGATGTTGAAGGCCTTCCAGTTTAATCTCGCCATGCTCAGCGGAATTGCGCTGCTCGTTGGGGTGTTTCTGGTCTATAACACGATGGCATTTTCGGTGGCACATCATCGTCGGGAGATTGGCATTCTCCGGGCACTCGGCATGGAACGGCGAGCCATCACGGGATTGTTTCTCTTGGAGGCGGGTCTGCTCGGCCTTGTGGGCGGAGTCATGGGCTGTTGGTTCGGGGTTCTTCTGGCTGGCGGGTTGACGACGCTCATCGGGCAGAGTGTCGGCGAATTATATGGGGTAACGTCTTTGGGCGTTTCGCAGATTCATCCCTGGCTGTTAGCGGAGGCGATAGTAATTGGGGCCGGGGTGTCCCTTTGTGGAGCGCTCCGCCCTTCCTGGGATGCCAGCACGATAGCTCCGGTTCAAGCCTTATCGGTTGGCCAATCAGAAGATGAAGAAACTGGTTCGTACAGGAAGTCAGGGTGGATCGCGATGATCGCCTTTGGTGGAAGTGCGGCCTTGAGTACTATGGCCCCGGTGGATGGTATTCCGGTCGGAGGGTATGCCGCGGCATTTTGTCTTCTGGTGGGCGGAACCGCTCTGGGACCTGTGCTCTGCGGGTTGATTCATGAGTGGAGGAGAACATGGCAAAGCGGGCGATGGGGCCTCTTGCCGTCCCTCGCGGCAGAACAGGTCAGCCGCAATCCCGGTCGGACCAGTGTGACCATGGCGGCGATTGTGGTCGGGCTGGCCATTATGGTTGGGGTGGGCATCATGATTCAAAGTTTCCGGCATACGGTAAACATCTGGATTGAGCAAACGATGCTGGCGGATATTATTGTGGCTCCGGTGTCCTGGCTAGGGGACCAAGATGGCGAGAACGGCAAGCCTGGTCTGCCATTGGCTCTAGTCAAGACGGTGATGATGGTCCCAGGGGTCGAGGCAGTTGATCCATATCGGGAAACGGTGGGGGAGGTTTCAGGGCAGACGGTGTCGCTGGTCGCACGCGACATGGCCCTTCATGCCGGGCGTAGCCGATATCTGTTTGTGACAGGTGATTCCACTACCATCTTACAAGAAACGATCGAAGGTGAAGGCGTGATTGTGTCTGAGGTGTTAGCCGGGCGCCTGGGGCTGGCGGTAGGAAACCACATAGAGGTGAAGACGCCTGCAGGACAACAGGCCTTTCCCGTGAAGGGCATTTTTTATGATTATGCCACCGATGGGGGAAAAGTGGTCATGGACGACCAACTCTTTCGTCGGCATTGGGGGGAAACCGATGTGTCAATCTTTGCCGTCTATCTCAAGGCCGGTTCTTCGCTCCCGGTCGTGCGACGTGAAATCGAACAGGTGTTAAAAAAGGACGTTCCCATCGTCACGATCAGTAACGGAGAGCTGAAGGCAGAAATTTTGGAAATTTTTGACCGGACGTTTCGCGTCACCTATGTGTTGGAGTTGATTGCCCTGAGCGTAGCTGTGTTGGGGATTATCAATACCCTCATGACAGCTATTGCTGAACGCCGGCGGGAACTGGCCACGCTGCGAGCCTTGGGGGTGAGTCGTCCACAGATCCAAGGCCTGATTTTTTGGGAATCCTGCTATGTGGCGGGGTTGGGTGCGGGCCTAGGAATATTGGTGGGATTGGCGCTGTCAGTGTTGTTGATCAACGTGATCAACAAGCAATCATTTGGATGGACCATTCAATTCACCCTGCCGTTTGAAACCTTGGGGATGGCCGTCCTTGTGGCGCTGCTGGCCGCGTTTCTGGGTGCGTGGGGGCCAGCCAGATGGGCCAGCCGTCAATCGATAGCCGAGGATCTGCGGTATGAATGAAATGTGTGAATGATAGTGCTGAAAAAAAATCTTAAGACAATGTGACAAGAGGTTCAGTGTGAACAGGTTTCAGCCTTAGCCGCTTCGGCGGCCTCGTACTTCCCTTGCACCGTGAAGCCGATATCTTCGATCATCTTCCAGACTTCTTGATGTGCAAGGCCAGGTGTTGTCAAATAGCCATCCACGAAGAGAGAGTCAGCAACATAGAGCGCCAAGGGTTGGAGCGAGCGGAGGTTTTTTTCGCGTCCACCGGCCGCCCGGATTTCCGTTTTGGGGTGGAAGAACCGGAAGAGACAGAGAATTTTTAAGCAGCGGGCAGGTGTAAGATTTTTCATTTCGTCAAAGGGCGTCCCTTCGACCGGGTACAACATGTTTAACGGAATGGAGTCGGGTTGGACGTCCTGTAACGCCAAGGCCAGATCCACCAGATCTTCATTCCCTTCCCCCATTCCGACAATACCGCCGCTGCAGAGTTCCAATCCGGCTGCGCGGGCATGTTTCAGTGTGTCGATTCGATCTTGATAGGTGTGGGTGGTGCAAATAGAGGGGTGATAGGCTTCACTGGTATTGAGGTTATGGTTAATGCGATCAACCCCCGCCTCTTTTAGCTGGCTGGCTTGCTCGCTATTTAATAAGCCTAGTGAACAACATATTTGAATTGGCAGCTCGGCTTTAATCTGTTTGACGGCGCTGGTGATGTGTGTGAGTTCTGATTTTAACGGGGAGCGGCCGCTGATCACGATGCAATACCGCTGCGCTTTGGCTTGTGCGGCGCGCCTAGCTCCTTCCAGCATTTTTTCCGGAGAGAGGAGAGAGTACCGCTCGATGGGGGCGGTGGAAATGGTTGATTGGGAGCAATAGTGACAATCTTCCTGGCAGGCCCCACTTTTGGCATTGAGCAACATTTGCAAGCGGACGGTGTTGCTAAAATATCGTGACCGAATCCGATAGGCCGCATTCACCAGATCGAGCAGCTCGTCCTGCGGGGTGTCCAGAATGGCCAAGCCTTCCTGTCGAGTTGGGATGGTTCCCTCCAGCACTCGGTCTGCCAATTCATAATATGGGGTCATGGGTAGTTCTCCCTTACTTTTTCTTAATATTTTCGATTACTACCCTGGGGATCAAAAGGCGAAAATTCTATATAACCTAGGAAAGCCTGGCGACTTTGGCGGGTGCTTTTGGCGCTCGTGCCACCTGCGGA
>JACDDF010000394.1 GCA_013817135.1 Nitrospirales bacterium | reverse complement strand
AATCACCTCGATGATCGTTTCATCCATCCCTTCGGCCCCTCGGGACAGGGTAATAGACGCCTTTCCCACGACGGACTCCACTGACTGTTCAAAGGATTGATAGACTTCGCCATTGGCCAGGCGAATGGCCAACCAAGCGGAGACACCAATTGCCACCCCGACCACCGTGAGAAAAGCTCGAAAAGGCCGATGGCGAAGATGGTCAAGGACCAATAGAAGAAGAATTCGTATCATGAGAGCGGTTGTCGGAAGTAAGGGGTGTATGTTAAATTAACTAGAAAAATATGCGTGGGGTCGTGACTCAATATGCCAAAAGAGAAAGTGACTGAATCGGAATCGACAGAAGAACTCTTGGAACCCAATTCCGAGGGCCAATCTCTCACCGCCCGGCAAAAGGAAATCCTGAGCCTGGTGGCTCAAGGCTTTACCAATCGTGAAATTGGCGAACAGCTAGAAATTAGCGTGCGAACCGTTGAAGTCCATCGCTTCAACTTGATGCGGCGTCTACGGGTCAGAAACGTGGCCCAGTTACTCCGGCAAGCCATTGCGCTTCGAATCATTCCCAAAGGCCCACCGACCACGACCACGACCGTCTAGGTGACGTATCTCTCGACCTAACCTGTCATAAAAAGGTCAAGAACGCAGAGCTGCAGCTCATTTTGACTTTACCTATTCAGACCCATCAATATCCGTCTTTTTCAATCCATCTCCCGTAATTTCCCTCGACATGCCATTAACGACGGATAGCCTTTCCGTTGCAAGTATTCGGCAATTTCCCGTTCGAGCCTTGCAAACACCTCGCAGCCTTCCTCAACCAGCACCGTGCCTATCTGAACTGCTGAGGCGCCACACAACACATGCTCGAACACATCCACTCCATTTTCCACCCCACCTGTACCAATAATAGGAATCCGACCACCCCAGATTTTCCAAAACGCGCGAACGTTGGCCAAGGCCACAGGCTTAATCATCCTACCACCCAATCCGCCAAATCCCCCTTTGGGCTTAATCACCACCATTTCCCGTTCCGGATCAACTACGAGGGTATTTCCCACTGAATTGATGACCGTAACAAAGGCCACGCCACTTCGCTGAAGCACCTCGGCAATTTTCTGATGATGGATCGGATCAAAGTAGGGCGGGAGTTTCACTCCGAACGGCAGGGTCAGCAGCGCACGGATCTGTGTTAATAACCGTTCCGTTTCCTCAAAGTCATACCCGATTTGTGGCTTACCGGGAATATTGGGACACGACAAATTCACTTCTACCAAGTCCGGTCGAACGATCTCCAAAGCCTTCGCGCCTTCTAGAAAATCATCAGGATGAAGGCCGGCCAGACTGGCAATGACGGGTTTCCCAAAGCGCTTCAACTCTGGAATCAGTTTCGCATAGGCGGGAAATCCTAAATTAGGAAGACCCATCGAGTTGATCGAGCCACCGTCAAACGCCACATACCTTGGTTGGGGATTGCCCTCACGGGCAAGAGGCGTCATTGATTTGGTCACAATCGCGCCGGCATGGGACCTGCCCAGGGCCTCCAGCTCTTTCGGCGTCACGCACAAGGCTCCTGACGCGTTCATCACTCCACATGGAAACGACACACCGGCAATTTCTGTTGAAAGATCCATTGCGTATTACTCCAATTGTCCGTCTCGAATCGCGACGATCCGATCCGCCGCCTGAGCGGCGCGTAATGAATGGGTGGCCAAGAGCACCGTCTGGCCAAATTCCTTCGCACATTGACGCAGCAACGACACAATTCTCCCCCCGGTTTCACCATCTAAATTGCCGGTGGGTTCATCGGCCACGATCAGGCGAGGGCGATGCACAAAGGCCCTGGCGAGCGCCACCCGCTGCTGCTCTCCTCCGGATAATTCATGAGACCGGTGACCCAGCCGATGACTCATCCCCACCCTCTCCAACATGTCGGCCGTCCGGGCGCGCACCGTCCCGGATTCCTCACCTCGTAAACGCAAGGGAAGCGCCACATTTTCTTCGATCGTCAATCCCGGGATCAGATGAAACGCCTGAAACACAATCCCCACCTGTTCCCGACGCCATCGGGTCCATTCCTGATCACCAAACGCCAGGCAGGAACGCCCATCAAGCAGAATGTCGCCGGAGGTCACCCAGTCCAGCCCTGCCACCAAATGCAATAATGTGCTTTTTCCACTCCCGCTGGGTCCCATGAGCGCACAAAATTCTCCTTGCTGAATGTCCACACAGACATCCCGCAGGGCCACGACCGGAGTGGATCCGCGCCGATATTCTTTAAAGACATGTTGAAACTGAATCACGGGGACCTATCCGGAAATGCTGCGGTCAGGAACGCACTTGAATCATGGTAAATTTGCTATCCCTCCTATATCATACCCAAGGTAAATGGACCAAGGCGCCCCACGTATTTTAGGGTTATTTCCCTGTTGACCTCAGCTCTGAAAGTTCGCCTCCATGGCTCCACCACTGACCGCGACTCGCCTTCTCCGATCGCTCCTGCATGTCATTTTTCCCACCGCCTGTGCCGGCTGTCAGAATCCCTTGTGGGACGATCCCGTTCCATTTTTTTGCCGCCAGTGTTGGGAAAGGCTTAAACCTATTCCAGGCCCGGTTTGTCCGCGATGTGGACGCCCCTTTGCTTCCCCCACTGCCTTACTTCATAGTCCGGCCCATCAGTGCGGAGCCTGCCGCGTGCGACCATTGGCTCTTACGCAAGTCTGGAGTCTCTTTCCCTACCAACCTCCACTGAAAGAAGCCATTACCCTATTCAAATACCGTGGGAAACTGTCGTTGACTCAACCACTCGCCCAAGCCATGGTTGAGGCGTTGCCCGTATTACCAACCTTAGATGCCATCATCCCCGTCCCCCTTCATCCGCAACGATTACGGGAACGTGAGTACAATCAATCCCTGCTGCTAGCCGACGGGCTCAGTCACTCCACTGGGATTTCTCTGTTACTGGGATGCCTGCTCAGAATTCGACCCACGGTCCCCCAAACCTCATTATCAAGGAAAGAGCGGCTCACGAATCTGCGTCGGGCCTTTTCCGTCGCCAAGCCTGCCCGCATTCAAGGCAAACGAATTTTATTGGTGGACGATGTCTTTACCACTGGCACGACCTTGCATGAATGCGCGAAGACGCTTCGACGTGCCGGCTCAGGCCCGGTGTATGGGCTGACACTCGCCCGAATGGTGTAAAGGAGTGGTTCTTCAAGAGGCCTTTTTTGAACATTCTCTCTTGCACGGAATGCTTGCCGGAAGTGGTCATCGGGAATCTATCCCCCCTTTCGTCATGCCCGACATTCGTAATCGGGCATCTATCTTGTTTTCGTTTCGGATGGATCCCCGCTACCAACTGCGGGGATGACTGAAAGATAATTCTTTAGTGGCACCCCCTACAACCGCCGGGATGACGACTGGCGTGTTGTTGGTTTAGACCACATTCTCAATGTTATCTGACAAGGTCCGTCAACTGATGCCCTGGTTTTTACACATAAACCAAAATCTGACTCTTCCCAAAGATACTGTTTTGCGATATATACAGCCCGTACATTGCGATCAGGAGGAACGACTCGATGCCCATATATGAATACCGTTGTCAGGATTGCCGGAAACGCAATTCCTTTTTAATCCTCACCTCGAACGCCCCCGCCCCGTCCTGCAAACATTGCCAGAGTGCCAACCTGGAACG
>JACDDF010000393.1 GCA_013817135.1 Nitrospirales bacterium | reverse complement strand
TGTTTTGCTGCTGTTCTGGATGGAGAATCGATGAAAAAATATGGAGTAGTGTGTTTCGCCCTCTTACTCATGCTAGGAGGTTTATCAGTGGAAAAACCTGCACATGGTGCAAATGGAACCCATTCAAAAGAATTTCCGAGTGATTTTGATCGCTTGAAAACTATTTTGCAGCAGCCGAATACCCTTTCTGCTCTGACACCGGAATGACTGGATTTGGGATTTGAACATCGAACCCGCTATGAAACGTTTAATCAAAGTTTTACTAAAGGCACAGCAGGAAGTGATCAAATGGTTGCGCAGCGGACGAGGATTTTGTTGGGAATTAAGGATATCTGGGATCCTATCCGATTCACACTGGAACTCGCAGATTTTCGGGCTCCTGTGGCTGATCGGGGGCAGGATCACAATCCCAATTTTGTCGATCATCTTGATATTTTTCAACTCCATCTTGATCTGGTGTCTCAGAATTTTTTGGGAACAGGGAGTTCGGGCAGGCTCGAAGTCGGTCGTTTAGTCATGGATTTTGGAGAAGGGCGTTTAGTGGCAGGGCATCGATGGGGAAGCTTTACTCCATCATTTGATGGTGTGCAATTGATCCTTGGGGGGGATAAAACCTCCGATTGGGGTCTCCGGGCCTTTGTCACGCAACCGGTCCAACGTCATACGGTCAGCCCGGATTGGAATAGCCCGATAAGCTACTTTTCCGGTGCGGCGATTTCCAGCCGACATGTCCCGTGGGCTAATGGGGAGTTATATCTCTTTCAGTTGAATGAGGGGAGTAATCTTCAAAAGCGTAATCTTTCTACCATGGGATTTCGGGTATTTGCCAAACCTGCGAAAGAACACTTTGATTATGAGATAGAATCGATCTACCAGGTTGGGGAGGTCGATCAGACGAATCATTTTGCACATCGACACCACGGTGAGGTGGGTTATAGTTTTGCGACCGAATGGCCCTTACGATTCGTCTATCTTTTTGACTATTCGTCCGGAGACAAGAATCCGAAAAAGAATTTTGATTTCTTGTTTGCAAAACGCCGCGCAGAATATGGACCCACTGGAATTTTGGGAATCATCTTTCCATCCAATATTATTTCACCTGTTGGGTTTCGCTCTACTCTTCAACCGATCTCCACGGTTAAGTTGATGGTGTCTTATCGCACGTTCTGGCTGGCAGATGGCCGCGGCCCTTTTGTAGGGAGCGGTCTGCAGGACCCGATCGGTCGAGCGGGCACTTTCCTTGGCAATATGTTGGATTCCTCCATGACGTGGGCCCCTCAGGCAGGTTATTTCCGGCGAACCACATTGGAGGTGGGATTTACCAGTTTTTCAAAGGCTCCTATTTCGATCGAGTGCCACAAAGCCCTGTGACGGCCGATGTCAATTATGTTTATACTATGGCGACGTTGACATTCTAATTCCGCGGTTGGTCCTGGTAGGTTCTTCCCTTCCCATTTCATCATCTTTCCAAGGGGAAAGAATCCTCTTCCTCCTGGTCCTGCCAGAACAAGACTTACTTTCGCACAGGGCACACCGTACGAAATCGCACAGGGGGCTTAGCGAGGAAAGGGTAGCTAAGTCCGCCATAGGGAACCTTGACAGAATAGTTTGGAATGTAAAGAAAAATCAGAGTGTTTTCTCTGAGACGGATTTTTTCGATTATTGGCATGTAAGTTGCGGATGAAGCTTATTGGAAATTTTAAAGGCATTTTTTGTCTTCTTTGCTAGACGATGACGAATTAGACGAATGAGTTCGGAGGAAATAGGGAATGGAACACCTGAATGCGGGTATTCGTGAATATTTCAAAGATTTTAACTTCAAAGAAAACTTCAAAGGTATTGCCAGCAATGTGAGAGGGGATGTGTTGGCCGGGATCACGGTGGCGATGGTGGTACTTCCCATGGCCCTGGCCTTCGGTGTGGCTTCCGGGCTCGGGGCGATTGCGGGCATGTGGTCGGCAGTGGCGGCTGGTCTTATTGCGGGTCCATTAAGTGGGTCAGCATGGTCGGTAGGTGGGCCGACGGGACCGATGACCATTCAAATCCTTTCCATGACTCAAACCAATAAGTTGACCGATGGGAGTCCAGATCTGGTTTTCGTTTTCACGACCATCGCCTTGGCCGGGTTTATTTTGATTGTGTTGGGAATATTAAAGCTCGGTCAGTTTATCAAGTTCACGCCCTATTCAGTCATCTCCGGATTTATGACGGGTTTGGGTGTGTTGTACATGTTACTTCAACTCAACCCATTTTTGGGGCTTCCCGGCGTCAAGAGTATTACCTCCGCCATCACGGAATTGCCCTCCAGTTTAGCCCATGCATCACCTGTAGCATTGGGAATCGGGATGTTGACCTTACTCATTGTCATCGTTTGGCCAAAAATCTCCCCCGTGACCTGGCTGCCAGGTCCATTGATCGGCTTATTAGCCGGTACGATGACCACGGTAGTGCTTGGGCTGGACATCCCTAAAATTGGAGATATTCCCACGGGCTTACCTGAGTTGTATCTTCCCAACCTCGAGGTTCTAGAAAAAGCTTTTGTCCCAGCGGCGGCTCTGGCTGGATTATGTATATTCGATAGTCTCCTGACTTGTCTCATCGTCGATAATATGACCGGTACTCATCACAACAGTGACCGGGAATTGGTCGCCCAGGGGTCAGCCAATCTCTTTTCGGGTTTGGTTGGAGGGTTAGGGGGAGCCACCAATACGATGCCATGTGTTGTGAATATTCAGAGTGGGGCTCGAACCCGTTTATCGTCCATTACGATGGGGCTTGTTCTGCTTTCGTTCATTTTCGGTCTGGGTTCATTGGCCGCATCCATTCCGCTATCCGCCTTGGCGGGTATTCTCCTCAAAGCCGGCTATGACATTCTGGATATGCGAGTCCTCCCGGTGGTTCGGAGATTGCCGACCTCTGATTTGATGGTGTTTGGTCTCGTGGTCTTCATGACCGTATTTTGGAATTTATTATCCGCCATGGCGATGGGACTCGCAGTGGCGTTTTTCCGTTTTGTGAAGGACCAATCCGATCGTTATAAGGCGGATCTTAACCAACGGGATGAAGATGTGAAACAGGAAGAAGAAGACCTCATTTTTTCCTTCGCCAGGGATTATGCCAAGAAAATCAGCCAGAATGGGGCAAATATGAGGGAGGTTAGCGGTCGATTTGAACACATCGTTAGAGATCGGATTATCATCGTTCGTCCTCACGGTCCGTTATTTTTCGGTGCGATTGATTGGCTAAACGAGACAGTGGAACATCTTGACAACAAAGATGTGCTCATCATTCGTTGCAAATGGCTGGATGAATTAGATTTGTCGGGTGCCTACGCGTTAGGCGATTTAATTGAAGCTGCCAACTGTCGCGGGGTGGCGGTGTTGACTACTGGCATGTCTCCTCGAACCCGACAGGTTCTTGCCGATCTAAATGAACTTTCCAAACTGAAGGACGAATATATCTGCACACATTTCAATGAAGCCCTGGATATCGCTATGCAGATCGTGGAAAAGAAGACAGTGCAAATTGGGCCACAAGCCCTCAAAGAACCGGTTTTGACGGTAAGGTAGAGTACGATCGTTTTGACCGCTCGCTCATGAATCATATTTGGAAAGATTTTGTAATATGGCATTAATTTTCCTTCGTGCATTTGAGCAAGATTTTTTCGACCATGCTCGGAGGTGGTACA
>JACDDF010000392.1 GCA_013817135.1 Nitrospirales bacterium | reverse complement strand
CACTAAATCTTTTTGATTATCCTTTAATTTATTGGTTTCTAAGAAATATTTTATATACAGAGGAGGAACACATGGAAGCTGTCATCGATGGTGTTGTGGTCGGAGCTGTCGTCGCAGTGGCTGTTCCCTCGACTTTTCAGGGCTTTGATAATGTCCCCTGACAAATTTTCCAATGACAAGGACTGGCACTGGTTAGGTCGGTAACAGATAGGTTCGTTCGGTATGAAACACGGCACTGGGATAGGCGAGAGAAGCTTTAATGTTTTTCTCAGGTAGGCCGGAATAATTCCGAAGGATTTTGTCCTTTGAATATTTTTGTGCCATGGGCTCAATCCTAAATTCTATAGGCAGGCGCGTCTCTTTAATGCTAGGTTTTGCAACAAAAATTTTGGGTCGACAACGATTCGTTCTTTTCAATTCCTCGTTCACCTGGCAATTGTTCCTAAGGTTACTCCACCAAAGCGTGCCCAGGCAGGTTATTCTCGTTCAAGTTTCATTCGATTGATTTGCCCGGTGGGTTCAGAAATGTGCTAAAGCCGTTGGTGGTTATTCCTTATATAGGAAAGGGAAGGTTTTCCTTTCTCTATAAATTCTTTTTTTCCCAATTTAAAGCCCTTTGGTTCTCATGGAAGGCCAAATGCATCGGTCAGGTTAAAGGAGGGGAGTAAGATGCTAAAGTTGGCCTTTAGAGATTTCATTGCATATTTATGACTGGAGGGGAATGGATGTAGAGATCTGTCGGGATTGTGGCCCACCTGTTGCGCAGCGGGGGCCATCCTGGTAGCGAATGGCAATGCCTGAGAGGGATCTCACGGTTGTGTCATACATCATGGGCGTTCCCATGCCGTAGGGAGAATATCCGAATCCACCCACCGTGTATCCCATCCCGTATCCACCGTATCCACCCATACCGTAAGAACCATAACCCCATCCCGGGTAGCTGTAGTTGTAGGCATAGCCTCCATAGGCGGGGGTAGCGACTGTCCGTTTTGTCCCGCGATGGAGCACCACGGCGTCGGCCCCCAAATCAGCTGCTTTTTTGAGAATGGCGCCTTCCTCGTCTTCATAGCTCACCGCTGAATTCAGGACACTCAATTGAGCAATGGCGATATGGGCACATTTTGGTTCTAGAGCCATCACTTCCACATCTAGGACCGATTTTTTGGGTGGAAAGGTTTGGCTGGTAAATCGAATGGTATCGACTGAGGTGCACCCGGTCATGATGAACCATATCCCCGTCAAGCATATGAGAAGTAATAAGGTCGGTCGTTTAACGCAATCCATTGTTGGCTCCTTGCCTTATCGCAAATATTGTTCAATCAGTTTAACTTCCGTTTCTATGCGCAACACTTCGATCCCAGCCCGCTGTTGTCGATAATCGTTCATCGTCTCTTTAAATTCTTTAAGTCGGCCAAGCCAGGCTTGTAAGGCTTCTGGTTTTTCCTCGGGATGGTCCTGGACCTTCCGCAAGAGTCCCTCCGTGAATCGCAATCCGTCGAGTTGCACCTTCCATTGTTCTTGATGCAGTTCCCACCCTCTCAGGTCAAGATTCCGGACTTCTTGAATGAGAGGATCCTTGGAATCCGGAGCCTCACGCAAAAACCTCATTCGATCCGAAATCTTCTCAATGTTGATGGTTAATTCCGCAATATGGCCTTCGATATCAGTGATGATGAATGGCATGGGGTGCACTTCCTCATTTGCGGCCAACGAGGTTCCTATGATTCCCATGGTTACGGTCAGCACCAATGCGAAAACGTTGGTCATGCGTGACATGCTCATAGCCTATGCCTTTCTTTGTGATCCAAGTGGGTTGGGAAAATAATGAAATTCTGGAAAGCTGGTTTGTTTTTTTGACAGGGGGTTGGCAGAGAGCACATGGCAAACTGAGGGTTAAGTCGTCATCCTCGATGTCATTTTCCGCAGGTAATCTTCGGAGCCAGGCGCCATTTCAACATAAACCCTTCTGCCCTCGCAATGAAGGATTCCTACAATTGATATTCTTTTGGAAGGTTCTCAGCCTATGAGGGTTCGTAAAAAACGTGGGTAGCAATTGATTGGGAAAACGAATGACAGGTATCCGATACCCTCAGGCAATGATGTGTAGGGCGTCTACAATGGATAAACAGTTAAGTGGCTTAGGAAAGAGGAAGCCACATGAAATACGCACCGAATAGGATTGCGAGGAAACCGGCACTCACTTTCAGGTTGTGATGCCACGATTGAGAAACAAGGACAAACGGGAGACTGATCAGTCCACTCATCAGGAGCATGCCCCCCATAGAGCCCAGTCCGAATAAGAGAATATAGAGCATGCCCATTTCCATGGATGGCATTGTCGTCAGTACCGCAAGGGTCAGGGCGGCACTGCCTGCCATCCCATGCACAAAACCCACTAACAAGACTTTGGCGCGAGACCGGCGCAGATGATGGGAATGGCTTGCATGATCCTGACCATGAACATGAACATGTGAATGGGTCGTTTCCTCATGGTCATGCTCATGAAGGTGAACGGTCCATGGCTGGAGGGTCCTCCACAGAAGGTGCACTCCCAAAGCCACAATCATGGCTCCGACCATAACTTCCATGTTGGCTGCCATTTGTACGGGAATCGTCCACTTGAGACTCAATACCAGATAGCCGACGAGGGCTAACGCACAGGTATGCCCGACTCCCCAGATCGCTCCCCAAAAAGCCGAACGACGGATATCCCGTGATTCTGCAGCCAACGTTCCCATGGCAATGAGGTGGTCCGGGTCGAGGGCGTGCGTAATGCCCAACGTTAAGCCCAGCAACAAGGAAGTGATGAGTAGATGATCCATGTGAGAATCTGATTCGAATGTTGTATTTTGTCCGGCACGGCACTCTAGACCGAATTCACCATCAAATACGAACGATGGGATGAATGACCCTAGTGAGTTCTCAAATGTCTGTGGGGGAGTCTTCAATCGGACGCTGACCGATCACATCATTCTCCCTATGTTTATGCCATCCAGCAGTTTCTATCAGATTGCCCCTTCGTTCTGCTCATCATAATCTAATGCCTCATGGAAAATCTCAGAGTATGCACCTTGTTGGCGTCGATAAAGCTTAGCCTGAATTTCAGGGGAAAACACCAATCTCTGAAATACTCATTTTGCTGAGAAGATCATGCAGAATGGCGAGAAACCGAGGTCCTGCCCACAGAATCTTGGCGTTGGTCCCGGGTGCGGATGGGCATCTCCTTAATGGAGTTATCTTTGGGAGTCGCGACTGCGTTGAATCTCTTGAAGCTCGTTCCTCAATTGCTCCAGGTCTTGCTCCTGCTTGTGGACCTGTTCCTCCAGCGCGCGGAGGGCGGGGTCTTTCGACGAAGATTCTCCGGTGTCGTGAATCCCTTTCTGTGTAATTGGTGAAACGACGCCCTCGCGGTTGTCCGTGATCGAAGGTGTTTCCGTCTGCCGGATCAGGGAGGGGGCTGACTGCTCATGCGCCTCCTGCATCGTTTCGAAAAGCGGATAATTGATCGCCAGGGTAACCTCATCGGGGTGGCCCGGCTCCTGTGGAGACTTGTCGGGCCTAAGGGTTTCCTTGGGGACGAAAAGCACGGTCTGACCACCAAGGCCGGTTGGGTCGGGGGCCTGACGATCATCCACGTAAACCAAATTTATTCCCTCGTGTTTCTGTGTGTAGTGGGTGATGGTCAGAAAG
>JACDDF010000391.1 GCA_013817135.1 Nitrospirales bacterium | reverse complement strand
CAACGTCCCGTTGCTTGGCGTGGTTGAAAATATGAGTTATTTTGTGTGTGGGCATTGTCACGAACGCACAGAAATTTTTTCGACAGGAGGAGGCGAACGCGCTGCTCAAAAATTTGAGATTCCATTTTTGGGACGTATCCCGATTGATCCGGCCATTCGGGAGGGAGGAGATAAAGGCACCCCGATAGTGAGCAATGATCCCTCGTCGCCTCAAGCCCAGGCGTTTCTTCAGATTGCAAAAACCCTTTCGGCAAATATCGACAATGCGGAAAAAGGAAACGGCGATGCTGCGCCCTCTCTATCCAGTTTACTTAAAAAAATTACAGATCCCCTGAAGAAATCTTAGGTGGACAGGCTCTTTGGTATTGAGGAGGACCTATGTCGGAGTTAGTGTGTATTGCAAAAATAGGTGAAGTTGAAGAGGGAAAAGGAATGGTGGTGGAAGCCGGTGAAAAGTGTTTGGCCGTCTTTAAAGTGGAGGGAGCCTTCCATGTCATCGATAACACCTGTCTTCATAGAGGCGGTCCTTTAGGTGAGGGCGATGTCGAGGGGGAGACGGTGACCTGCCCCTGGCACGGGTGGGAGTACAATGTGAAAACCGGACATTGTCTCAACAATCCCTCCAGTCATGTGAGAACCTACCCGACCGTCGTAGAAGATGGTGAAGTCAAAGCAGATCTGGCCTAGGCCTGGGGGAAAACTAGGCTGAGGTGGTATTGTGGCGGGTCTGTGTGGCCGAAGAGCTTTTTTTCTCAATGAGTGTTATGAGGCGTCGGTACCTCACGTGATCCAATGACTTGACGGCCTACCGCATCATTCACGCGAGACCAAGCAGGGTGGCCTTGAGTTGCTACCCCACATCTTCAAATGGCGGGAGACTTGCGGATCGTCGCAAGGCCTCATGCGACCACATCTCCGTCATGTGTCTCATTCCCCTCATGAGTCAATACGATCTTTTCTCATACCTTCCTGGCTGAGTCAGATCCAATCGGACAGCTAAACCGCATGTCCGTTCTTGGGCTTCGCCTCGTGCTTCTTCCCCTTCCCTGTATTAAATTTTAGAGGGCATATTCACTTCCGGCGTCATGATTTTTGAATTACGATCAATCAGGCATAGCATCCCATTTGGGTTCTTGATAACATTGAGGCATTACACTGTGTTGGGTTGATTCAGACCTTTATGTTTGTCAAACGTCTTTTGCTGTTCATCCCGCTGACTCTGGTCATTTTTCTGGTTCAATCCTATTTTTGGGTTCCCACCTACGAAAACCAGGCGGCCGGCAATCCCGATCGACTCGTGACCTACATTGAAGCGTCTATCGGGGATGCCAAAATTCTCAATCCTATCTTGAATGCGGATTCAGCCAGCTCCAATATTGTGAGCCACGTGTTTGAGGGGCTGCTGGATTTAGACGAAGACTTGAAGCTTCGGATCCGATTGGCCACCGATTGGCAGATTACGGAACGGGCCTATGTCCTGGTCAACCCGCATCACCGTTTTCCGGATGGAACGGAAGTGACAGGGAGCAAGCTCTTTCAGAAGATTCATCAGGCTTGGAAGGCTGGAACTATTGAGGGGCTACAGGATAGGGTGCAATCCATTGAATTATTACCTGCCAGCCAACGATCGGAAACTATCTCACTCTTGCTGCCCAATGCGGAAGGCAAACCCCAGCTCAAAGACATATCCGTGACCATTGACGTACCGGAAAGAGTGGCGTTGACGCTCTCGGAGGTGGACCAGGATTTATTCGACCGCTTAAAGCCGATTCTCGGTGCGCGGTACTTTGAACACTTCCCTTATGACGAACTGATTCATCCTCAAGAGCCGGTTCCTAAGGAATTGGAGGAACCCTTGCGGGCCAAATTCCCGGATATTCTTCCAGTGGGCGAACACAATCCCACCATCCTGTTTCATCTTCGTCAGGGCGTGAAATTCCACGATGGACATGTGTTCGATGCGGGAGATGTGAAGTTTACATATGAAGCCATCATGAATCCCAAAAATTTGTCTCCACGGACTCCGGACTTCGAGCCGATTAAAACGGTGGAAGTCGTGGATCCCTATACGGTCAAAATTATTTACAAACGGCTCTATTCACCAGCCATCAATGCCTGGACAATGGGGATCCTTCCCGAGCATCTTCTCAATGCTGAAGCCTTAGCCCGTGAAAAACAGGAGCGAGGATTGTCGGAGGAGGCGCAAAAGGCATTCGGGATGCGAGAGAGTCAGTTTAATCGGCATCCTATCGGCAGCGGAAGCTTTCAGTTTGTCGAATGGCAGGGGGATGAATTTATTCATCTTCAACGGTATGAGGACTATTGGGAGGGACCTGCACAATATCAGGATTATTATATGCGCATTATTCCTGAACTATTCACTCAGGAAGTGGAATTTCGGACAGGCGCGATAGATTTTTATGGCGCGCAGCCCCATCAGGTCGACCGGTATAAAAACGATCCGACCTATCAGTGGTTTAGCAGTCTGGGATTTGCCTACAACTATATTGGCTACAACAACCGAAAACCGTTATTTGCCGATCCGATGATCAGGACAGCCTTGGGGATGGCGATTAATGTTGATGAGATCATCACCTATCTTGTGTATGGAGAAGGTGAGCGGACGACCGGACCCTATCCCCGAAATACCGAATGGTATGATCAGTCTATTCAACCTCTCCCCTACGACCCTCAAGGAGCCCGTGCGATTTTAGAAAAGGCCGGATGGACCATGAATAGGGATGGCTGGCTCGAAAAGGATGGAAAAGTTTTTGAATTTACGTTGATTACGAATAATGGAAATCCTATCAGAAAAAATTTGATGACCATCGCGCAGAATGCCTGGAAAAAGATCGGCGTCAAAGTGAACACACAGGTCTTCGAATGGGCCGTGTTTCTGAACGATTTTGTGAATACCGGAGATTTTGATGCGGTCGTGTTGGGCTGGAGCATGGGCATTGATCCGGATCTCTATCAGATCTGGCATTCCAGCCAAGCCGGTCCGCAACAATTAAATTTTGTGGGATATCACAATCCACGAGCTGACGAACTTATTGTCCGGATCCGCCAGGAATATAACAGGGATCGACAAGAGGAATTGACGCATGAGCTACATCGGTTGATTCATGAGGAGCAACCCTATACTTTTCTCTATGCGCCATTGAGTACACGTGTCTTGGATAAGAAAATTGTGCTGGTCGAGGAAGGGCCGGATGGGAAAGAACAGTTCAAAAAGATTTATCCCACCAAAAGCGGTGATATCACGTTTTATTTCCGCAAATGGCGAAAGTTGGAGTTGACGCCGGACTTTTAATTGATGCGGTAACACGGGTCTTCACTTTATATCAGATCAACCATGTGGAATTTTATTGTTCGTAATGTGGCGCAACGGCTGATTCTGCTGGTCATTGTGTCTTTTTTGGCCCATTCCTTTATTCATCTGGCTCCAGGTGAACCCAGCGAAGTGGATCCGATGAATCCCCGGATGAAACCGGAAGATATCGCCAAAATTCGCGCGGCCTTCCATTTAGATGATCCGCTCTATCTGCAATATGCGTATTGGATAAGAGACTTGGCTTCGGGGGAACTCAAGTCTTTCAAGGATAGCCAACCCGTCCTTCCGAAAATCTGGGACCGGTTTCTGAATTCATTGCCGTTGTTTATTCTGGCCACCATTCTGGTGTGGACGTGG